>JAAZLZ010000142.1 GCA_012799075.1 Bacillota bacterium | reverse complement strand
GAGTCTTGCACCGCAACGTTCACCCAGTTGGCGGGCGTTGAGGCCCTAAAGGGTCCCCAGGAGCCCTCGGAGGCCATGACGGCCGAGTTCAAAAAGCGGCGGGACATCATTGTCAAGGGACTTAACGACATCGAAGGGGTCAGCTGCCGGCTGCCGGGCGGAGCCTTCTACGTCTTCCCCAACGTGACCAAGGCCTGCCGAAAGCTGGGTCTGAAAGACTCCAACGAGCTGGCCGACAAGCTTCTCTACGAAGGGAATGTTGCGGTTTTGGGCCGCACCTGCTTCGGCCGGCGAAACGATGAGGAAACGGAGGAATACATCCGGCTGTCCTATGCCACCTCCACGGAGAATATCCTTGAGGGGCTGGCCCGGATCAAAAAAGTCATCGAAGGATGATTCATGAGGAGTGAAGGCCTTGGCATTGGCAGACAACGTGCTCAGTTTGGTCCACTTCATGGCTTACCCCGGACCGGGGTCAACCCGGAGCGTAGCCCGGGGCGAAGCCTGGGAGGAGTACCTGATCCGGACCATCAAAAAGGTCTTGGACGACCCTTATTTCGGCGGGATCGAGGTCACCCGGATTAAAGACCGGGCCGTCCGGGCCCAGGTGGCGAAGCTCCTGTCCGCTTCGGGCAAGCAGGTGACCTTCAGCGCCCAGTCGATCCAGATGCAAAACGAAGACGGCCTCATCGCCCCGACGGACATCTCTTCCGTCGATGAGGTGCAGCGCCGTCTGGCGGTAGACAGACTCAAGGAATACATCCTTGAGGCCTATGAGCTGGGGGCCTGGCAGTTTGCCCTGGTAAGCGGCCAGGATCCCGGCACCGAGGGCGGCCTGCGCCTGCGGGAGCAGGCAAGGCTGGCCCTGGCCCGCTCCCTCGATGAACTGTGCACCTTCAGTGCCGAGGAGGGGCAAAGGCTGGGTCGAGAGCCCTTGGTCATCACCCTGGAGACCTTTGATCGCAGGCCGGAGCCGGGATTCAAGAATCAGCTCATCGGTCCTGCGGAAGAAGCCATCGAGGTGGCCCGGATGGTTCGGGACGTCTACGGCCATAAGAGCTTTGGTCTCATGTATGACCTCAGCCATATGCCCATGATCCAGGGGATCTCCTTGGACCCCGAGACCCCTGAGGTGCTCCGTGCCCTGGCGCCTTATCTCAACCATGTCCACCTGGGCACTTGCGTCCTGGACAAAGAAGATCCCCTCCGGGGCGATTTCCATCCCCCCTTCGGGTATCCGGGGGGAGTGGTGGATAGTGAAATGATGGGGGCTTTCGTCAAGGCCCTGAAAGCCATCGACTACCGGGGCGGCATCGGCTTTGAGGTGTCTCCCTACGGGCGGGACCAGAGCGATTCGGTGGTGGCGGAAGCCAAGACCTGGCTGGACATCGCCCGGAACAGGATCGATGTCAACTACTGCCTGGGTTCTTATTTCTTCCAAACCAGACGCTTCTTCACTGAATCCATGTTCGATCTCATCACCCAGGCTCGGGTGGAGCGGCCCCAAATCATCGAAGAGGCCGCTGCGGCCCGGAAGGTGAGGGAATCCCTGACCAAGGATGGCAAGCTGCTCATCCTGGCGGCGGATCACCCGGGTCGGCATGTGACCAATGTGGGATCGTCCCCGGTGGCCATGGGGGACCGGCTCGATTACCTGGGCCGGATCCT
>JAAZLZ010000002.1 GCA_012799075.1 Bacillota bacterium | reverse complement strand
GTTCAGTCCGGTAGAGCTCGTCGATGAATTCCGGCGGGCTATGCAAAGGGAGCTGGATTATACCAGGGAAGGCCAGAACATTGACCGGTTCCGAAGGAATTTCGTCGATCGTCCTGAGGTTCAGATCCCCCAAGTGCACTGGAGTCATTCCAGCCAAAGGGTTCTCACGATGGAGTACATCGAAGGGAAGAAGCTAAACGAGTTTGCGGCGACGGCAAGCAAGGAAGTGAGGAGTCGTCTTGCGGAGCAGGGTGCCCGGGCTTTCATGCAGCAGGTGTTGGTCGACGGCTTTTTCCATGGGGACCCCCATCCAGGGAATATCTTGGTGAAGCCGGATGGAAGTCTAGCCCTGCTTGATTTTGGGATGGTTGGGCGGCTGGGTGAGGAGACCATGGATGCCATTGCCGGGCTGTTCTTAGCAGTCGTTGACCGGGATGAAGAGCAAATGATGCGCAGCCTGCAACGGCTGCGAGTGGTGGACGAAAGAGAGATCCCAGGGCTCCGGGAGGAAATTGGTGAACTTGTCGATCGCAATTATGGCAAGAGCTTGGAGGAAATAAGGGTGGCGGAGATCATCCAGGATATACTGGACTTGACCCGCCGTTTTGGCTTGAACCTGCCTAGCAACTTCGTCATGTTGGTGAAGGGCCTCATCACCCTGGAAGGTGTGGGACGCTTTCTCGATCCCAAGTTCAACGTTGTTGAGATTGCCCAGCCTTTCGCTAGGGAATTGATGCGGCGGCAAATGCGGCCCGATTACATTTTGCGCCGCTGGCGCCGTGAGACAGGCAAGTACGCTTCTTTATTGTTGGGGCTGCCCCGCGGCCTGGACCGGTTTTTGAGCAAGGCGAATGAGGAACAGTTGGCAATACGCTTTAAACATGAAGGACTGGAACGGTTGATGGTCAGGATTGACATTGCGAGCAATCGAATCGCGTTTGGCATGATTACCGCGGCTCTCATCATCGGTTCTTCCTTGATCATGCTCACCGAACGTGGACCTCAATTATGGGGGTTTCCAGCCATTGGACTACTTGGCTTCTGTCTGGCAGGCATAGTGGGAATATGGTTGATGTTGTCCATCCTTCGGTCTGGCCGGTTTTAGTCTAAAAAGGGGTTGATATGATGCTGATGTTGGTCCTCGCCTTGGCTTTTGCCGTTCTGGTGGCTGTTTTTGCTATGCAGAACTCTAGCACCGTTCTCGTCTCCTTCTTGATCTGGGAAATCAGCACATCTTTGGCAGTCGTCATCTTGGCTGCGGCCGCGTTGGGGGCGATAATTGCCGGTTCCCTAGGATTTGTCAAGCAAGTGGAGATGGGGCTGCGCATGCGCGGCCTGCAGGGCAAACTGGCCAAAATGCAGGGAGATTTGGAGGCACTAGAGGAAGAAAAGCAAGCCCTCGCCGGGGAGCAGGCCAAGTCCGGTGGGGGGGAAGCGAGTGATTCTAACTGATGAGGAGGAAGATCTTTGCCCAAGGAGTGGGTTTTTTGTCCGCCAAATCCCGGGCTGCAGGATAAAATCGCCGGTGAGCTGGGTATTGCACCACTGGTGGCCCAGGTGCTCATCAACCGGGGTTTAGGGACTGTTCAAGCCGCCCGCAGCTTCTTGCGGAGCGATGAAATGCATGATCCTTTCTTGCTTGCGGGGATGGAAGCCGCTTGTGAACGGATTGGGCAAGCCCTGCAAGGACAAGAGATAATCGGCGTTTATGGTGATTACGATGTGGATGGATTAACCGGCACCGCGTTGCTGACCCGGGCATTAAGGGGCTTGGGAGGGAAGGTTATTCCCCGCATTCCCCATCGTCTGGAGGAAGGGTATGGCCTTTGTCCCGATGCTCTAAAGGAGTTGGCCGAAATGGGCGTTGGGCTGGTGGTGACGGTGGATAATGGGATCGCTGCCCACCAAGAAATCGCCATGGCTAAGGAGATAGGCATGGATTTGATCATTACCGATCACCACGAGGTTCCGTCCATGATGCCCGACGTTTGTGCGGTGATCAACCCCAAGCAGCCGGGCTGTCCCTATCCGGAAAAGGAGTTGGCCGGGGTGGGGCTGGCATACAAGTTGGTGGCAGCCTTAGCGGGGCAGGAGGTGGCCGATACATACCTGGACCTGGTGGCCTTGGGAACCATAGCCGATGTGGTGCCGCTGCAGGGGGAAAACAGGATCCTTGCCAAACAGGGCTTGGCCCTCTTGCCAAACAGCGGCAACCAGGGCCTAGCGACCCTGCTGACTAGCCTTCAACTTGGCGATAGGCCGATTACTGCCGGTCAGGTGGGCTTTATCATCGGGCCTCGTCTAAATGCCGTCGGCAGGCTGGATGACTCCCATACGGCCTTGGAGCTTCTTCTGTGTGATGAGGCTGCCAGGGCCCGGGACCTGGTGAACCAATTGGAGACATTCAATCGGGAACGCCAGGAAATCGAGGCTAGGATTGCCCACAAGGCCCAGTTGCTCGTGGAGCAGGAGCATAATCTGGACCGGGACCGGGCCTTGGTCCTTGGCCATGAAGACTGGCACCCGGGGGTAATCGGCATCGTCGCTTCCCGACTGGTGGAGATGTACCATCGTCCGGTGATTCTCGTTGCCCTAGACGGTGAGGCCAGTCGGGGATCGGGGAGGAGCATTCCCGGCTTCAATCTCTATGCCGCTTTGCAAGAATGTGGGGATCTGTTGACCCAATACGGGGGCCATGAGATGGCCGCGGGACTGACCATCCGCCCAGATAGAGTGCCGTTCTTAAGACAGCGTTTGAATGAAATCGCGGTGCGGACCTTAGGGGAGTCCGATCTGGTGCCGACCCTCAGATTAGATGCCTGGGTCTCCTTAGAAGAGTTGACTTTGCCCTTGCTCAAAGAGTTGGATTACTTGCAGCCCTTTGGCATGGCCAATCCAGCTCCGGTGTTTGCTGTTAGGGAGGTTGAGATCCTGCGGGCTCGGAGGGTGGGATATGAGGGGAAGCACCTCAAGCTGCTGGTCCGGGATCCTGATACTGGAGCGCAAATGGGGGCCATTGGATTTCGCATGGGCAAATTGGAAAACCGCCTTGGTCCGAACCGGTGTGTTGACCTGGCTTTCAAACCAACCATCAACGAGTGGGAGGGGCGGGAAGAGGTCCAGTTGGAGCTGCGGGATGTTCGCCTAGCCTCCCAAGGGCCCCTGCTAGCTGCCGTGGAAGCTGGTGCAGCCCTGCTTAGGGAGCCTATCGAGCTGGTTGATGCTCGGCATGTCCAGGAGAAAGAAGCCTATCTTGACCGGCTCATCAAAGAGGGGGAGCGTCCTTTGATAGTCGTCAACAGCCCTAGGGAAGGCGCCTCTTTGGCCAAACAGATTGTCTCCTTAGGAACCAAGTGCGGTCTGTTTCACGGTTGGATGAAGGACTGGGTCGATGATTCTCCCCTGACGGTTGCGGCAGCTTATCCCCCCGCGGCCCTGCCCCAGGGGTTCTCCACCGTGGTTCTTTGGGATCTACCCTTGATGCCCATCCAATTCCGGTGGAGCCTGGGGGAGAAGACCCATCTGTTATTCAACTCCCAGGATGCTTCAAGGGCCAGAAGACTGCTCGAAACTTTGGTGCCGACCAGGGAAAGGCTTGCACTAGTCTATCGTTCTTTGCGCAATGAGTGGGGTTATGAGGAGGCATTTTCCTGGGAGGAGGCCTTGCGTCTGCCCGCCTTGGCTGATGTCGACCACCTGATGGTGGGTTTGGCTTTGTCCATTTTCCAAGAAGTAGGTCTTTTGAGGTGCGAGGATGAGTCTGTCGCCCTGGTAAGACCCCCGGCAGGCAAGGTAGACTTGACATTATCCATGCTGTATAATGAAAGCAGAATTTCAACGGGGGAGTTCCGGCGTTTCAGTAATTTCCTCTTGATGGCTCCTATTGAAGATCTACAAGCATACTGCCAAGGTTATCAAAGGAAGGAGACCCCTGATGGATCTTAAGGCAAAAATAAGAGAGATACCCGATTTTCCCCAGCCGGGGGTAAGTTTCAAGGACATTACGACGTTACTTAAGGATGGGGAAGCACTAAAGTATGTAATCCAGATGATGGCCAAACCCTTCCGGGAGTCCGGTCCCGACCTAATTTGTGGTGTGGAGTCCCGGGGATTTCTATTGGGGGCGCCCCTAGCTTATGAGTTGGGCGTGGGTTTCGTCCTGATACGTAAACCAGGCAAGCTGCCGGGAGCAAAGGAGACGGTGGAGTACAGCCTTGAATATGGGCAGGATGCCCTTGAGATCCATCAGGATGCCATCAGCCCCGGTCAACGGATCCTTCTGGTTGATGATCTGCTCGCCACCGGCGGCACCATCGCCGCGGCAGCCAAACTGGTTGAGAAATTGGGCGGTCGAATCTTGGGTTTGTCCTTCCTGGTTGAACTAACGTACCTTAATGGGAGGGACAAAATCAAGGGTCAAAACATTTTGTCCCTGGTTAAGTACTGATAGTACTTGAGGTGAAGGGTTTTGGATGGTAGGGACAGGATCCAGGCAAAGGTCCATCCCGGTGAGGAACAGGATGACGCAGGTCTGCGGGAGCTCATCGCCAGGATCAAAGAGTACAATCCCGAGGCGGATGAGGAGCTGCTGACGAGGGCCTGCAATTTTGCGCGGATGGCCCATTCGGGACAGTACCGCGATTCGGGGGACGTTTATTTTTGTCATCCCTTGGAAGTAGCTAAGGTGTTGGCCAGCCTTGAGCTGGATGTGGTCACGATTAGCGCCGGTCTGCTCCATGATGTGCTGGAAGATACGGAAATTTCCCTGGAAGATTTAGCGGCGGAGTTCGGCGAGGAAGTTGCCAGCCTGGTCGATGGAGTCACCAAGCTGAGCAAGATTCCCTTCCAGTCTAAGGAGGAGCATCAAGCCGAAAGCCTTCGCAAGATGTTCTTGGCAATGGCCGAGGACTTGCGGGTGATCCTAATCAAACTGGCGGATAGGCTGCATAACATGCGGACGTTGCGCTATCTGCCCCCCGAAAGGCAGCGAAAGATCGCTAAGGAGACCCTGGAAATCTATTCTCCTCTGGCCCATCGTTTAGGTATGTGGAGCCTCAAGTGGGAGATGGAAGACCTGGCCCTGCGCTTCCTGGAGCCGGAGGAGTATTATCGCCTGGTGGAACTGGTGGCTTCCCGGAGGCAAGAGCGGGAAGGAAATCTAGGTCTGGTCCTTGAGCAGCTGGAAGCCAAATTGGCTGAGACCGGCATCGAAGGGGAGCTGCAGGGCAGGAATAAGCACCTCTATAGCATCTACCAAAAGATGAAGCGGCAGGGCAAGGAGTTTGATGAAGTCTACGACCTGATGGGCGTCCGGGTGATTGTCGATTCGGTCAAGGATTGCTATGGCGTTTTGGGGATCGTCCATACGATGTGGAAGCCAATCCCAGGACGATTCAAAGACTACATCGCAATGCCCAAGTCGAATATGTATCAGTCCTTGCACACAACGGTCGTCGGTCCCATGGGAGAACCGGTGGAAATTCAAATCCGGACTAAGGACATGCACCGGATCGCCGAGCGGGGAATCGCCGCTCATTGGCTTTACAAAGAGGGATTTAAGGCGGGCCGCGAATTTGAAGACAAGGTGGCCTGGCTCGGCGAGGTAATGGAATGGCTAAAGGACATGAAGGATCCCCAAGAGTTCATGGAGACCTTGAAGATCGACTTGTTCGAGGATGAGGTTTTCGTGTTCACACCTAAGGGGGATGTCAAGGCTCTGCCTGCCGGTTCGACCCCGATTGATTTTGCTTTCAGCGTCCACACCGACATTGGCTTGCAGTGTATGGGCGCGCGGGTTGACGGCCGGATTGTGCCCTTGGACTACAAACTGAAGAATGGCGAGTTTGTTCAGATCATAACTTCCAAGAATGCCTCTCCCAGCCGGGATTGGTTGTCGGTGGTCAAGACCTCCAAGGCCCGAAGCAAGATCAGGGCCCATCTGAAGGAATCCCAGCGGGAGGAGAGCATTGTCCGGGGCAAAGAAAGCCTGGAGAAGGAAGGCCGAAAGTACGGGCTTGAACCCCATGAGATACTGAAGCAAGAGCGATTGATGGAGGCGGCCAAACGCTTTGGCTTCGTCGGTGTAGATGATCTTTTGGCCAGCATCGGCTTCGGCAAACTAACCGCGGCGCAAGCTTTGGGGAGGATCGTCGGCACCAAGGAACTAGAAGCACGGCGCCAGGAGATCCGCCGCGAGAAACTGAGCCGCAAGACTTTGGGGGCGGAAAGGGGGGGGTTGGCCAAAGGCGTCCGGGTCAAGGGGATGGATGACCTTTTGATCCGCTTTTCCAAGTGTTGCACGCCCGTGCCCGGAGATGACATCATCGGTTATGTGACTAGGGGCCGGGGAGTCTCGGTACACCGGACGGATTGTCCCAACATTGTCTCTTTGCGCCAGTCTCCCCAAAGATGCCTGCCGGTGGAATGGATCAGGATTGAAGACGCAGCCTACCCCGTGGAGATCCAGGTTGAGGCCGTCGATCGAGTCAACTTGTTGGCAAGCATCATGAACGCGGTCAGTGAACAGAAGACGAACATCGAAGCAGTCAATGCTCGAACGACTAAAGAACGAGTGGCCCATGTCAGCCTGGTGGTTGACATCCATGATATTGACCACATGCAGGCGGTCATCGATCGAATCAAGAGAGTGGATGGGGTGGTGGATGCCCACCGGGCCTATCCAACTTAGAAGGGGGTTTATGGTGAGGGCGGTAGTCCAGCGTTGCAGCAAAGGTGCAGTCAAGGTAAAGGACAAAGTAGTTGGGGAAATAGGGACCGGTTTTGTTGTCCTACTAGGGGTGGCAGTTGACGATGAGGGGGAGGATGCCCGATATTTGGCCGACAAGATAGCCCATTTGCGGGTTTTCCCTGATGAAGAAGGAAAGCTTAATGTGTCCGCCCTGGATGCAGGCGCGGACATCTTGGTGGTTTCCCAGTTCACCCTCTTGGGAGACTGTCGCAAGGGGCGGCGGCCAAGCTTCACTGCAGCCGCGGGGCTTGCCAAAGCTGAGGAGCTTTATGGCGTATTCGTGGACAACCTCCGGGATGTGGGACTTAAGGTTGCTACGGGCGTCTTCGGGGAGCATATGTTGGTTGAAATCAGCAATGATGGACCTGTAACCCTGCTTTTGGAGAGCCGGGGGGCTTTTTAGGGGGCGTTGGGATGGAGATCAAAAGACTAGTTGTCGGATGGGGACAGGCCAACTGCTATGTGGTTTACCGCAAGGGACATGATGAGGCGTTAATTATCGATCCAGGTGGCGATGGACCTGACATCCTGGCCTGCCTACAGGCATTGAACCTCCAAGGGGCGGCTATTTTGTGCACCCATGGTCATGCGGATCATATCGGCGCCTTAGGCGACTTACATAAGCAGGGTCAAGTGCCGATCTACGTTCACGCCAATGATGCTTCTTATCTGACAACGCCCGCGAAGAATCTCTCCCAGGCGTTTACTGCCTACGATCCGATTACCGGACCCCCGGCGGACCATTTGGTCACCGCGGGGGAGGAAATAACTCTAGCTGGATTATCCGTCGAAGTGCTCCACACACCAGGCCATACGCCGGGAAGCTGCTGCTTTCTGATTGGGGAGAGCCTCTTTACGGGGGACACCTTGTTTGCCGGTGCGGTAGGGCGAACGGATCTGCCTGGCGGCGTTTTTGTCGACTTAAGCAATTCTTTACAGAAGCTCATGGGTCTACCTGCCCACATTGATGTTTATCCTGGGCACGGACCGGGCACGACCATTGGTCGTGAAAAGAAGAGCAATCCGTACTGCCGGCAGTAAAACCCTTCCCGGCCCTTGTTGACAGGCTGGCAGGCAATACAGTACAATGGCTGTGTGATTCAGCGAGAAAGGGCCTTATTTTCTTCATTATTCAGAGCTAGGAGGCAAAAAGCCCATGCTTTTCCAAAAGCTGCGTAAGAATACCCGGGGCATCCTAATTGTCGTTGCCATTGCCTTCGGTGCGTCCCTTTTCTACACAGGGGCGATGGCGCTCATGGATCGTCGACGGGGCAAAGAAGAAGTAGCCGCCAACAGCATTGCCTTGGTAAATGGTGAACCCATATCGTGGGCGGCCTTTCAGGAGAATGTGTATGCTAACTTGCGCTACCAGGAAATGATGGGGGGCAGAGTAAATCCCCTGATGGTGGAGGCAGTCAAGTACAATACCATCGAATCGTTGGTAAACCAAACCCTTCTTCTCCAAGAGGCGAAGAAGCAAAAAATCAAGGTTTCCCGGAAGGAAATCGATGCAAAGCTAAGTGAAATCAAGGACAATTTCTCCTCGGCCAAGGATTTTGAGGAGCAGCTGCGGAGCAGCAACCTTACCGAAGGACAGCTCCGGGGTTATCTCAAAGAACAGATCCAGGTGGAGAAGCTCTTAGATGGCCTTCGCAATGAAGTGAAGATCACCGAAGAGGAAATCGCCAGTGCCTACGAAGAGGTGCGGCCGGCTCACATCTTGGTAATCCCTGAAGATGATAGCCCTGAGGCCAAGGGAAAAGCCCGGGAGAAGATCCAGGGGCTGGCAGAACAGCTCCAACAAGGGGCTGACTTCGCCGAATTAGCCAGGGCCTATTCGGAGGACGAAGGGACGAAAGAGCAGGGCGGGGACTTGGGTTTTGTCGGTCGAGGACGGCTAGTGAAGGAATTTGAAGAGGCGGCCCTTACCCTGGAAGTTGGGGAGATCAGTGATGTTGTCGAAACAGACTATGGCTTTCATATGATCAAGATGCTCGAGAAAAAACACGCCGAGGGCGATGAGTTCTTGGAAGCTAGGGATTCCTTGGCGGCAGAACTAAAGGACCAGAAGGTAAACAACAGGGTCCTTGAATTTGTGACCGACCTGCGTGATGATTCCCAAGTGGTGATTAAAGACGAGCAGATCATCGCCCATGGGTTGATGCGGGAAGGCAATGTGGACGCTGCTGTTGAACATTACAAGGCGGCCTTGGAGGAAGAACCCGACGATGCTTACTTGCGGGCCTCCCTTGCTCAGGCTTACCTGGAGCAGGACAAGACCCAGGAAGCAGTTCAGGAACTGGAGGAAGCTGTTTCCCAGGTGGACTCCGATGCCCAGCTCCATTTGATGCTAGGACTGGCTTATCTGCAGGCGGATGAGCAAGACAAGGGAGTGGAGTCGCTGCTTGCAGCCTCCGAGAAAGCCTCCTCGGATTTCTTGGTGCAGATCCAGATCAGCAGTATTCTTCAACGAATGGGCAGGGAAGAAGTCGCCGTGGTGGAGGAGCGGATCGGAGAACTCCAGCGCCGCTACGAGGAGCAATTGAAGGCCTTGCAGGAAATGGAAGAGAACCAAGCTGAGGAAGCGCCTGAGGAATCCCCGGCGCCTTAGCCCAAGGGGATGACCCTGGGATGTGGAGGGTGGTGGCGGATGCCACCACTCTTTCAATAGTGGCGGAAAGGAGTCTCACAGCATGTCCGGAATTAGCGCTCCACGGGGCACGAAGGATATTCTCCCCGGTGAAGTGGAGAAGTGGCAGTACATGGAGGATATAGTCCGACGTGTTTGCGCCAGATATGGGTACAGGGAGATCCGTACTCCCCTATTCGAACATACGGAGCTGTTCCAGCGAGGCATTGGGGAAGCTACTGATATAGTTGAGAAGGAAATGTATACCTTCACCGATCGGGGTGGTCGCAGCATCACCTTGCGGCCAGAAGGGACAGCTCCCGTCGTCAGGGCCTATTTGGAACATAAGCTCTATGGATCGGCCCAGCCAGTCCGCTTGTTTTACCATGGGCCTATGTTTCGCTATGAGCGTCCCCAGGCGGGACGTTACCGCCAGTTCCATCAATTCGGCATTGAAGCCCTGGGAAGTCAAGATCCATTGATGGACACGGAAACCATCCTGGTGGCTTTAACGATTTTTGAGGAGATGGGGCTAGAGGGTCTGCATATCGAGGTGAACAGCATGGGCTGTCCCCGGTGTCGGCCAATGTATAGGGAAGGGTTGAAGCACTACCTTAAGGGACGTCTTGATCGGCTTTGTCCCGTGTGTCGAACCCGCTACGAGCTAAATCCGGTGCGGATTCTAGACTGCAAAGAAAACACATGTCGCGAGGAATTGGAGCAAGTTCCGGAAATTGGCGACTATCTGTGCCCTGAGTGCCGGGACCATTTCGAGCTTGTACAACGGTACTTAACGTCTTTGGGCCGTCCCTATTCCCTCAATCCGCGTTTGGTGCGGGGCCTGGACTATTATACCAAGACGGTTTTTGAAGTAATCGCCCCGGGGATGGGGGCGCAAAGAGCCGTGGCCGGGGGCGGGCGCTACGATGGCTTGGCCGAAGAATGTGGAGGCAGAGCCACGCCGGCGGTAGGGTTTGCCGCGGGGATGGACCGGCTCTTGTTGGCCCTGGAATCCCAGGGAAAGGAACTGTCCCTGTCGCGGGAGCTGGATGCTTTTGTAGCCATTGTGGGGGACAAGGCCCGGATGATGGCTCTAAAGGTGGCGGTTGCCCTGCGAGACCATGGGTTTAGGGTTGAGATGGAGACGGAGGGACGGAGCCTGCGGGCCCAATTGAAAACCGCGGATCGCCTGGGTGCAGCCCATGTGATCATCATCGGGGAAGAGGAATTGGGTCGCAACGCGGCCGTTATTCGCAACATGGAGGATGGGGGCCAACAGGAAGTACCCCTAGCCCAATTAATTGAATCGCCGGAGAGCTTGTCACTGCAGAAAATTTCGGGTTAGTGGAGGTCTTAGGGGATGGCAACAGAGGACAAGTGGAGAAGGACAGATGGTTGTGGAGTACTGCGTCTGGCGGATAGCGGCCGGGCAGTTACCCTGATGGGTTGGGTGCAGCGGCGCCGGGACCATGGCGGTTTGATTTTCATCGATATGCGGGACCGTTCCGGTGTGGTGCAAGTGGTTTTCAACCCCGAGCCCGGTGATGCTTTCACCGTTGCGGAAAGCCTCCGCAACGAGTATGTGATTGCGGTCAAAGGGATCGTCACTCGGCGTTTGGAGGGCATGGAAAACCCCGATCTGGCCACGGGCGAAATTGAAGTTGTCGCCGCTAAGCTTAAGGTGCTCAATCCCTCCCAGACCCCGCCCTTCCCTATTTATACGGGGGGGCCGGTCAAGGATGTGGATGAGACGCTGCGCCTGCGCTATCGCTATTTGGATATGCGACGGCCGGAGATGCTGAAGAACATCACCTTGAGGCATCGGGCGGCAAAGGCCACCCGGGACTTCTTTGACAGGGAAGGGTTCATTGAAGTTGAGACTCCGATGCTTACCCGAAGCACCCCGGAAGGAGCTCGGGATTTCTTGGTCCCCAGCCGGGTTCATCCTGGTGAGTTTTTTGCTCTCCCCCAGTCGCCCCAGCTTTTCAAGCAGCTTCTGATGATGGGCGGTTTGGAACGGTATTTCCAGTTGGCACGATGTTTTCGGGACGAAGACCTCCGGGCGGATCGACAGCCGGAATTCACCCAGATCGACGTAGAAATGTCTTTCATCGATCGGGAAGATATTATCGATATGACGGAACGGTTGATGCAGGCGGTATTTGCCGAAACAATTGGTGTGGAGGTTAACCCGCCCTTTCCTCGTCTAAGCTATCGGGAAGCCATGGCGCGATTTGGATCGGATAAGCCCGATATGCGGTTTGGAATGGAGCTTGTTGATGTCACTGAGGCCTTCCGGGATTCCCAGTTCAAGATTTTTGCCCGGACAGTGGCCGCAGG
>JAAZLZ010000141.1 GCA_012799075.1 Bacillota bacterium | reverse complement strand
CCAACGGATTATGAGTCCGCCGCTCTACCCCTGAGCTACGGGCCCTGGCTCCCCGGGCAGGACTCGAACCTGCAACCACCCGGTTAACAGCCGGGTGCTCTACCATTGAGCTACCGAGGAATACTACGTCATCATTATATGCTAAGCCTCGTTGGGCAGTCAAGGACAAAAACTAGCGGGGCCCTACTCGAGGAAGTCTTTCAACTTCTTGCTCCGGCTGGGATGCCGCAGTTTGCGGAGGGCCTTGGCCTCAATCTGCCTGATCCTTTCCCGAGTCACCCCAAAGACTTGCCCAACTTCTTCTAGGGTCCTTGCTCGACCGTCGTCTAGACCGAATCGGAGGCGAAGCACCTTCTCCTCTCGGGGAGTCAGACTCTCCAGGACTTCTTCCAGCTGCTCCTTCAACATGACGAAAGAGGCTACATCTGCCGGCGCGAGGGCCTCCTGGTCCTCAATGAAGTCTCCCAGGTGGCTATCCTCTTCTTCCCCGATGGGAGTCTCGAGGGATACGGGTTCCTGGGCTATTCGCATGATTTCCCGAACCCTTTCCACCGGCATATCCATCTGCTCGGCGATTTCCTCAGGCGTAGGGTCCCTTCCCAGGCTCTGGACCAGCTGCCTAGACACCCTAACCAGTTTGTTAATGGTTTCCACCATGTGCACCGGGATCCGAATTGTCCGAGCCTGATCGGCGATGGACCTGGTGATGGCCTGGCGAATCCACCAAGTGGCGTAAGTACTGAACTTATACCCTTTAGTGTAATCGAACTTCTCTACTGCTTTGATGAGTCCCAAATTGCCTTCTTGTATAAGATCAAGGAAAAGCATGCCCCGCCCCACATACCGCTTGGCAATACTCACCACCAGGCGCAGATTAGCCTCGGCAAGAGCGCGCTTGGCTTCCATATCACCAGCTTCAATCCTCTTGGCCAGTTCCACTTCCTCTTCGGCGGTCAGAAGGGGTACACGCCCGATTTCCTTCAAATACATGCGTACTGGATCATCGAGGCCTATCCCCTCAGACACCATAACATCCGCACCATCTGCACCAGTTCCGTTTTCTGATTCTAAAACCTCGCCATCTCCTGTATCGGCGATGATATCGATGCCTAGCTTCGTCAAACGCTCGTACACCTCATCAATCTGCTCCGGTGTCAGGTCAACGTCTTGCAGAGCATCCATGATCTCCCGATAACTCAGGTTTCCTTGTTTTTTACCCTTACTAATCAACTCTTGAAGGCTCTCGATGCTGGGCAATTCTTTCTGGCTCATCTTTCTCCCCCCTTCCACTCCGCCAAAGGATGGAACTGGATTAATAGTTCCCGATACTGTCCTTTAAATCCTTGTACTGAATCAAAAGAGAAGCTAAAAATCCTGCCGAATTCCCCGGACTGGCCAATTTCTCCTCCAGCCTGGCCAAAGATTCACTCAAGCGGTATTCTTTCAACCGTCGGATACATTTATCCGCAAGCTCTTCTCCCCCGTCTAGGCTATCCTCCCGGATGAGATGGGCCAACAGGCCGCTTTCCGTTGCCATTGGTTCGGCAGCAATATCCTGGGGAGTTGTCTTTTTCCCTTCCTTGGCCCTGGAAAAGATTAGCTCAACAATGCTCCGCAGGGCAGGTTGACCAAAATCAGCAGGGCTCACCCTGGCTGCGACTCGGGACACCAATTGGGGTTCCTCCAGCAATAGCCTAACAAGCTCCGTCTCCACCAAATCGGCTCCCGACAGAACATCTTCACCATAACCAGGGCTAACACCCTTATTATTATAACTACTCCGATTAATTTTATGTCTGTACTTGCTTACAGTGCCTTTTTTTGCCCCATATCGCTGGATTTCTGCCTCTAAAGCCCCGATGGATAGTCCCAACTGCCTTGCCACTTCTTTCATATAGACTTCCCGCTCGGCAGGGCTATCCACTTCGGCCAACACATGTACTGCCCTTCGCATGCTTTGCACACGGGCCGTAGTATCCCAAGGCCCCTTCCCCATAGCCAACCGGAGTCGGTATTGAATCAAGGGCAAAGCTTCCTGCATCAACCTGTCGAATCCCTCTTTGCCCTTGGCCCGGATGAAGCTGTCCGGGTCCTCACCCGTGGGCAATTCGACAACCCGCACCTCTAATCCTTGTTGTCCCAGCATTTTCAGGCTGCGCAGACTAGCTGCCTTGCCTGCGGCATCTGCATCATAAGCGATGAACGCCCGCTGGGTTTGTCGCCGAAGGAGCTCCCCTTGTCTGTCCGTGAGGGCAGTGCCTAAACTAGCCACAGCGTTCTCGAGGCCCTGTTGGTGCAAGGCAATCACATCCATGTAACCTTCAACAAGAATCACTTCCTTAGACCGCCGAATCGGTCCTCGGGCCAAGTGCAAACCATATAGAACATTCCCTTTACTAAAAAGCGGGTTTTCCGGGCTGTTTAAATATTTCGGCCCTCCAGGTTCAAGGGCCCTGCCGCCAAACCCCAGCACTTCTCCCCGGCCATCGGCGATGGGGAACATCAACCGATCGCGAAAGTAATCGTAAGGGAGGTCTCCCCGGCCCACCCTTGCAAGTCCCAACTGCACCACCAACTGGAGATCCAAGCCTGCTCCCTGCAGTTGTCGCACCAAGCGTTCACCACCGGGGGCATAACCCAGTTGGAACTTCCGGGCCGTCTCTTCGCCAATTCCCCTGCGACGCAGGTAAGCCAAAGCCCGGGGACTCTGCCAGAGGCAATTGACAAAAAACGCCAAGGCTTCTCTGTTTACATCCAGCAACGAATCTCGAGCCCGCCTGGCTTTCTGGTCAGCCGGGGACCTTGCGGCCTCGGGAATCCTTATCCCAAACCGACGGGCAACGAGCTCCACAGCTTCAACAAACCCTATATTCTCCATCTTCATGACAAACGTGAAGATGTTGCCCCCAACACCACAGCCAAAGCAATAAAAAAACTGATCATCAGGATTTACGTTAAACGACGGTGTTCGCTCGCTGTGGAAAGGACACAGACCCTTGTAGCTCTTCCCGGTCCGTTTGAGGGGCAAGTAATCGCTGATAAGTGCAACAATATCACTCGTGAGCTTAATTTCTTCGATTACTTCCTCCGGAATCCTCCCAGCCAACGTCCTCCCTCCCCGAGACACCGCTGTACATCTTTCGACGCTCCATCAGCAACTCCTCCCCCAGTCAGAATTCTTCCGTTCGACGCCAGCCCCTGGGAAGGAATAACCGGCAATACTCGGCGATAGCGAAGCGATCGGTCATGCCGGCAATGTAATCGGCTGCCGCCACATGGGCGTGAGAGGTGTCGCTGATGCACCGGATATGCCCTGGGAGCTCAAACATATTCTCCAAGTAGTACTCATACAACCGGGTTAGGGTATCCCTCACTTTCCCCTCTTCCCGTTTAGCTAGAGATCCTACGTAAATGGTTCTAAACATGAAGTCGCGCAGTTCACTTGTTGCCTGTTCAATCGCCGGGCTCATGCCAATTGCATCCCGCTGCCAGCTCCACTCGACCAGGGCCCGGACCATGGTATCGATCCTTTCCCCATGGGTACTACCTAGAATCTCCAGCAAAGAAGAAGGTACATCCCCATTGGTCAGCAAACCGGCCCGCATGGCATCATCAATGTCATGGTTAAGATAGGCGATGCGATCGCAAATCCGCACTACCTGTCCCTCACGGGTGGCAGGCACTGCCGAGCCTGTATGATTGACAATTCCATCCCTTACTTCCCAGGTGAGGTTCAAGCCCCGGTAGTCGGCCTGTCGTATCTCTAAAAACTCCACAACCCTTAAGCTCTGTTGATTGTGCCGGAATCCCCCTGGGACCAGCTCATTCAAAACAGCCTCACCCGTGTGGCCGAAGGGCGTGTGCCCAAGATCATGCCCAAGGGCAATAGCCTCCGTCAGGTCCTCATTGAGCCCCAGGGCCCTGGCCACGGTCCGCGATATCTGGGCTACCTCGAGGGTATGGGTGAGCCGCGTCCGATAGTGATCACCCTCCGGGGCGATGAAAACCTGTGTCTTGTGCATCAACCGACGGAAAGCCTTCGAGTGGATTATCCTGTCCCGATCCCGTTGAAAGGGAGTACGATAATCACATTCTGTTTCAGGATATTCCCTGCCCCGGCTCTGGGTGCTCATCTGGGCGCCAAAGGATAAAGTCCCGCTTTCTCTTTGTTCTAGGGCTTCCCGGTTCCACACTTTTCCAACCCCCTCGTGAAGCTGCTCGGAAGACTGCGCAATCGACGGCTTGTTGGCGCTAACCCAAAGGGGGCCCACGGAAAGGAAGCCCGCGCAACATGCGCGGGCTTCCTCGACTAAGCTATTGCAAACAGCCTAGCTGCGAGGTGTCCGCAGTTGGGCTTGAGCAGCAGCCAACCTGGCGACGGGCACCCGGTAAGGTGAGCAGCTCACATAGTTCATTCCGACCCGGTGGAAAAAGTCGATGGACGAAGGATCGCCGCCGTGCTCGCCACAAATGCCCACCTTCAAGTCGGCATTAGCGCTGCGGCCCTTCTTGACACCGATTTCCACCAACTGGCCCACACCCTTTTGGTCTAGGCTCTGGAAGGGATCCTTCTCCAAGATGCCCTGGTCCAGATAGGCGCCTAGGAAGGTGCCCGCGTCGTCACGGCTGAACCCGTAGGTCATCTGGGTCATGTCGTTGGTTCCAAAGGAGAAGAACTGGGCTTCCTCGGCGATCTTATCCGCCACTAAGGCTGCCCGCGGAACTTCAATCATGGTACCAACCAGGTAGTTAAGCTTGATGCCCGCTTTTTCAATGACCTTATCCGCCGTTTCGACGGTCAGCTTCTTTAGAATGGACATTTCCTTCTTGGTGCCTGTCAAAGGAATCATGATTTCAGGCAGAACCTTGACTCCCTCTTTGGCCAACTCACAAGCTGCTTCGATAATCGCCTGGACCTGCATCTCATAAATCTCAGGCGATGTAATCCCCAACCGGCAGCCTCGATGACCCAGCATGGGGTTGAACTCTTCCAGGCTGTCGATCTTGGCTCGCAGCTTGTCTTCAGTCACGCCGAGCTCCTTGGCCACTTCGGCGATGGTATGGGCCTCCCGGGGGAGGAACTCATGCAAGGGAGGATCGAGCAGCCGAATGGTAACCGGCAGTCCGTTCATTTCCCGGAGAATCCCCTTGAAGTCCGCCTTCTGGATGGGAAGCAGCTTAGCCAAGGCCTTGCGCCGACCCTCAACATCTTCCGCCAGGATCATCTGCCGAACGATGTTGATGCGGTCCTCAGCAAAGAACATATGCTCCGTCCGGCACAGGCCGATACCCTCGGCGCCGAAGTCCCGAGCCACCTTGGCATCGTGGGGTGTGTCGGCATTGGTCCGGATGCCGAGCTTCCGCACCTCATCAGCCCACTCCATCAGACGACCGAATTCCCCTGCCAATTTTGGCTCCACCAATTCCATCTTGCCGACGATGACTTCGCCTGCGGTTCCGTTCAGGGTGATCCAGTCTCCCTCTTTGACCGTCACATCCCCTACGCGGAAGCACTTCTCAGCTTCGCTTACCCGGATATCGCCGGCGCCGGCGACGCAGCACTTGCCCATTCCCCGGGCCACAACGGCCGCGTGGGAGGTCATTCCACCCCGGGAGGTAAGAATTCCCTGAGCCACATTCATGCCGCCAATATCTTCCGGAGAAGTCTCGGTGCGGACAAGGATGACCTTTTCGCCCCGGCCGCTCCAAACCTCGGCATCACTGGCGTTGAAGACTACCCTTCCCACCGCTGCGCCGGGGGAAGCAGGCAGTCCCTTAGCCAACACATCATACTCAGCGTCCGCATCCAACATGGGATGGAGAAGCTGATCCAGCTGGGCGGCGTCAACCCGCTGCAGCGCCGTTTCCTTGTCGATTAGACCTTCATCGACCATGTCGACGGCGATCTTAACCGCGGCGGTGGCTGTTCGCTTGCCCCCCCTGGTCTGGAGCATGTACAAGACATCTTCCTGAATGGTAAACTCGATGTCCTGCATGTCCCGATAGTGATCTTCCAGCTTCTTATAGATAGCCTCCAACTCATCATAAATCTCGGGCTTGATGCGCTTTAACTCAGCGATGGGCTGGGGCGTCCGAATGCCGGCCACCACGTCCTCACCCTGGGCATTCATCAGGAACTCTCCGTAGAACACGTTCTCCCCCGTTGCCGGGTCCCGGGTAAAGGCCACCCCTGTGCCCGAGTCATCGCCCATGTTGCCAAAGACCATGACCTGGACGTTAACGGCGGTTCCCCAATGACCAGGAATGTCATTGATCTCCCGATACTTGATGGCCCGAGGGTTGTTCCAGGAAGCAAACACGGCGTTGATCGAACCATACAACTGCTCGAGGGGATCTTCCGGGAAGTCCTTGCCGGTCTTCTCCTTAATCATAGCCTTGAACTTGCCCACCAGTTCCTTCCAGTCACTGGCCTCCAAGTCCATATCAAGCTTGACGCCTTTGCGATCCTTGGTTTCCTGGATAAGGGCTTCTAAATTGTGATGATCTACCCCTAGGACCACATCACCATACATCTGCACAAACCGGCGATAGCTATCATATGCAAAACGCTCGTTGCCGGATTTCTCAATCAAGCCCTTCACGGTCTGATCGTTAAGGCCTAGATTCAAAACCGTGTCCATCATCCCAGGCATGGAAACCCGAGCTCCCGAGCGAACGGATAGCAACAGCGGATTCTCAACGTCGCCGAACTTGGCTCCCATGACTTCTTCCAAGTGGGCCAGATGGGCCTTAACCTCATTGTCTAAGCCCTTTGGCCATTGCTGCTCATTCTCATAAAACTCGATGCATGCCTCGGTGCTGATGGTAAATCCTGGCGGCACGGGAATTTCCATACTGGTCATTTCAGCCAAATTAGCCCCTTTACCGCCGAGAAGATTACGCATTTCGGCAGAACCTTCTGCTTTTCCTCCACCGAAGAAATAGACATACTTCTTGGTGCTCACCCTGGCTTCTCTCCCTTCATCATCATCCTTAACTCGCGCCTAGTGTACCCTACTGTATCCAAATCATCGGCCAGCCAAAGGCCGGCCAAAGATTGCTGGCAAAAAGACACCTCTTTCTTATTCGCTTCTTCCCACTACTTTCCTTCTTTGTCATAAAAAAATCCTTATCGGGCGGTGACAATGAGGCGAAGATCGGCTACACAAGTAAGTAAATCCGTCAGGATGCCGAGCAGGGCCAGACGGTTGCGGCGAAGATCTTCATCCTCGACCATCACCAAGACCTGGTCGAAAAAGGCATCGATGGGCCCTGACAGGTGAACCAGCTCAGCCAGAGCGCCTTGATAATCCGCGGCGGCGAGCTTCTTGGTCACCTTGTCGTTCACCTGTCGGTAGACTTGATAGAGCTCCTTCTCCGCGCTTTCCGCTAGGAGTCCCGGGTCCACCCTCCGATCATCGGCCTTGGCGGCCAAATTGGCCACCCGTTCACAAGCAACGAGGAGTCTGGCCATCCCTTCGCTGTCGAGGGCCCTGGTGACAGCCTGGCATCGGGCCATCAAATCGGGCAGCCGGTCCGATTCGACGGCAAGCACCGCGTCGATGACATCGTAGCGAATACCCTCACCGGTCAAGATCCCCCGGAGTCGCCCCAAGAAAAACTCACCAATCTGCTTAGCCGTCTGTGGCGTCGCTTCTACTTGATCGGCAAGGCCGGCTTGGGCCCAGTGAATCAATGATGTCAAGGGCAAATCCAGTTGCTTGGTTAAGATAATCTGGATAATTCCCAATGCTTGCCGACGCAGGGCATAGGGGTCCTGGGAGCCTGTCGGGATCAGACCAACGGCAAAACACCCGGCAATGCTGTCCATCTTATCGGCAATGCTCACGATCATGCCTGGCACCGTCTCGGGAAGTTCATCACCGGCAAAACGGGGCAAATAATGCTCATAGATGGCCTTGGCCACTGCGGGAGGCTCCCCCGAGCGCAAGGCATACTCCCGACCCATGACCCCTTGGAGCTCGGGAAACTCATAGACCATGTTAGTCACCAAATCCGCTTTAGCCAGCTTGGCGGCCCTTTGCACAACGGACAAGTCTTCTTCCCAACCTAGCTCCTTGGCCAGCATGACTGCCAGGTCCACAATCCGGGCAGTCTTGGCGTGCATGGTCCCCAAGGCTTCCTGGAAGACAATGCCCTTCAGCTTCTCAACATATCCCTCCAGGGGAGTCTTCCGATCCACCTGCCAGAAAAACTTGGCATCGGCCAGACGAGCAGCTAAAACCCGTTCAAAACCCTGCCGGACCTCGGGCAAGTTGTCTTTTCCCCCATTGGCAACGGCGATGAACCGGGGCAGCAGCTCCCCCTGGGGGCCGGCAACGGCAAAATACCGCTGGTGCTCCTTCATCGGGGTAATAAGGACTTCCCGGGGCATTTCCAGCATATCAGAT
>JAAZLZ010000140.1 GCA_012799075.1 Bacillota bacterium | reverse complement strand
GATGCCCAATGGCGACGTGGTATTGTACCTTGCCCCACCTTTATTGGCATGAGCACCCTTGTCGATACAATCAGCCAAGGCGACGGAATAAAAGGCAAGAGGAGCGTTCTCAGCGTGTAAGCGGTCCAGGATATTGTCAAAGAGGGCAATATGTTTCACGAAGTACTGCACCTGTGCTTTGAAAGCCCGGAGCACCTGATCGAAGCATGTGAATTTGCTGGCATCGCCGGTATTGGGCCCCAATTGCTTACCTGTAATCATGCACTTTCCGTCATGCAAGGCCAGCTCTAGGCACTTGGCAAGGTTAAGGTGGCCAGAATTGCCCCAACTGTTGGTTTTGCCATTGACAACCGGTTCACTGCAGCCCAATGCTCCCCAATCCCTGGCATCTTCCAGGGGAATGCCGATATTCATTACGGACTGGATGACGACTTCATCGTTAAAAAACTTGGGTTTAGTCAGCCCTGCCCGGGAATTCTTACATGCTTCCCTAACAAAGGAATTGGGGGTCACCCGAGCGATTTTTACTGCAATATCTGGTTGGACCAACCCGATATCCCGATCAGCCTCCAGCATTAGGTACGATAATTCATTAACCGCATCACATCCATCCCTTGTTACACCACCCAGGGTAATAGTCTGGCCATGCCCCGGGCCTTGGAGATACCTTGTGGCATCGTTGGAGTAAATCTTATCGATTTCATTCAACTTCAAATAAAAACATTCGATAAGTTCCTTGGCTCCATCTCTAGTGAGGTGACCTGCAGCTAGATCTTTTGAATAGAAAGGGAAAAGATACTGATCAGGGCAACCTAAGGCTATGGCCAGCCCATTGGCTTCAATTTGGATCCCCAGCTGTACAAAATAAACAAACTGAAGCGCCTCCCACAAATCGCGAGCCGCATCTGCAGGCACACGACGGCAATTGGACGCAATTCTTAAGAGCTCTTCCTGTCTCTTCGGGTCGGCTTCTTCCCGCGCCTGGCGGCAGGCCTCTTCAGCAAAGCGATTGGCGTACTTAATGAGGGCATCACAAACGATGATGCCAGCCTGGTAAAAATTATATTTTTCGCCGTATTCCAGATCGGCCGGATCTAGAGAGACGATCTTTTCCTTACACGTTCTTATCACAGAGTCCAAACCTTGATTGATCAACTCCGGGTATCTGGGCACCATGTGCCCTGGACCAGACATGGTAAAGTTCTCGTTCCGGATCACCCCATCATCAAGCATCTCCTTGAGGAATGAAGGGATGGCTCCCATGACCTTATCCCTCAAACAACGGCCTTCCCAATAGGGTAAGATTTCCCGAAGCACTCTTGTTTGCTCCTCAGTGATCCTAAATTGATCGCCAATTCTCGTCGGGAAAGTATCCATGTCCTTCAAGATCCAATCAACGGCATATTCAGGAAACAAAGGTACACCCCGCCTATGCTGGGCGTGATTTCCCACGATTAATTCGTCATCACGGATTTCAATAGTCATTTCCGACAGAATAGCGTCGAAGGCCAAGGCCCTCTTGATAATCTGCGGTTTTCCCTCGTTTTGTTGATATACTCGAGTCACAATTACGGCCCTTTCGGTATCAACCTGACGCTCACTAGCAGTGAACGCCTGTCTCAAACGCTGGATGCGTTCATTCAAGGTGGCCACCCCTTTTTATCGCCTATACTTTTTGACAAATGGATTAGTCCTCTGAATTTAATGAAATAGGTAGTTATCATACTTCTTGAAGCATAGTAAAATACCTGCCTTCTTTATCCCCCATTCGCAAAAATGCCAATTCCCCTTGCCGCCGACGAAGGTTGAGCCGCTAAGGCCCGTTGGTGCTTCGAAGCCTGCGCCGGCCTGTTTGGAGGAGTATGGGCAGATACGTACAATCACAAGAATGGACAGGATTCGTCAGTCTTGATATGTGAGGAAAAAGGATCAGAGGGAACATGTTTGTCCAACGAGAGATGGCGCTAGTCAAATGGCTTGTTTGGCATCGCTCAAGTAGGGATGCCGTAATTTCGGGTATCCCAAAGATGACCAATCGTTGCACCAAAGGTGATAGGGTCCAACCACCTTAGACGATCACCCGACCACCTTGCCTGGGTTAAGAAGGCCTTTGGGGTCGAAAACCTGCTTAATCCCCCGCAGGAGATGGAGCTCTGCATCCCCTAGGGATGCCTGCAGGTAAGGAATCTTGGCAAGACCGATCCCGTGCTCCCCCGACACTTGCCCTTCCAAATCCCTTGCCTCCCGGTACATCCTGTCCATGGCCTCCCCCAAAAGAATCCGCCATTCATCCTGGGGCCGTCCGTCCCGGAGGATGTAGACATGGATATTCCCGTCCCCGGCATGGCCGAAGCTCAGGATGCGAGCCCCGAGGTCTTGGGCAATGGCCCGGGTGAACTTGATGAACTGGGCGACCTTGGCTGGCGGAACCACTACATCGACCTCATCGATCTCGCTCATGCCTTTTAGGGCCTCCAGGAATGCCCCCCGGGCTTCCCAGATCATCTCCTGGCGCTCCTGGGTATCGGCAATGAGCACATCAAGGGCGCCGGAGGCGAGGCACACATGGGCAGCCTGATGGTGGACGGCAGTCAGTTCTTCAATGCTGTTGCCATAGAAGGCAAGGAGTAGGTAGGCCGGGGCGCTGGAGTCGGGAAATGGCTTCCCCAGGTACTTCTCCGCGGCCTGGATGACTTCCCGCTGCATAAACTCGATGGCTGTGGGGATAATGCTGGCCCCCATTATTCTGGGCACCGCGTCGATGGCCTGGTCAAGATCCGGGAATGGCACCAACAGGCTCACCTGCCGCAGGGGACGGGGGAGGAGCTTTAAGATCAGCTTGGTGACCACCGCTAAAGTGCCCTCCGAGCCGATCAAAAGATCCTTGAGGCTGTAGCCGGAGGAGTTCTTCAGGACTTTGCCCCCAAGATGGATGATCTCCCCCCCAGGGATGACCGCTTCCATCCCGAGAACATAATCCCGGGTCACACCGTAGCGAACGGCCCGCATCCCTCCGGCATTGGTCATCACGTTGCCCCCAAGGGTTGCGCTTTTTTCCCCCGGATCGGGGGGATAGAAAAGCCCCATTTCCTCCACCGTCTTTTGAAATTCCAGGAGGATGACCCCGGGCTCCACGACGGCCATCCGGTTGTCTTGATCAATTTCAAGGATCCGGTTCATCCGGGCCATGGAAAGCATGATGCCTCCGTGAAGGGCCACCGCACCACCGCATAATCCGGTGCCCGTCCCCCGGGGAACGATGGGGATGTGATGCTGATAGGAAAAGCGCAAGACCTGGGCCACTTCCATGGTCGAGATGGGTTCGACTAGCACATCGGGATAGAGCCGATCATAAGCCAGCTCATCATGGGAATAGTCCTCGCTGATGGCCTCGCCCACGTGAACCCGCGCCGGGTCTAAGATAGCCCGCAGGGAATCGATGTGCGTAGGGGTGAGCTTTTCATAGCGCATTAATCCTGCCTCCCTTACCCAGGTGCGTTAGCAAGCGGGGGATGATCTCATAAAGGTCTCCGACAAACCCGTAGTGGGCCACATCGAAGATGGGGGCCCGGCGGTCCTTATTGATGGCAATGATGGTCTCGCAGCTGCTAATCCCAGCGGCAAACTGGACAGCCCCAGAGATCCCGCAGGCAATGAGGAGCTGGGGACGCACCGTCCGGCCGCTAAGACCGATCTGACGGTTATGTTCCACCCAGCCCATCTCCACCAAAGGCCGGGTCGAAGCAATTTGTCCCCCAAGACTATGGGCTAGGGCCCGGAGCAAATCCATATCCTGCTTCCTTTTCAGGCCCCGTCCTCCAGCTATGATTACCTTGGCATCGGTGATGCTTTCCTCTTGGGCCTTGGGCAGCACCTCTAGGACTTGAATCGAAGATGCCAGCTGGGTTTCAGTCAGCCTTAGGGGAATCACCCTCCCCCGGGAAGGACCCGCCTTAGCGGGATCCATCACCCGATAGCGGACCGTTGCCATTTGGGGGCGGTGGTGCCTGGTGACGATCTGGGCCATGATGTTGCCGCCAAAGGCCGGCCGGATCTGGACCAGCTCCCCGTCGGGCCGGACTTCCAACATGGTGCAGTCGGCGGTCAAGCCTGTGCGCAAGCGCACCGCAGCCCGGGGCGCCAGGGAGCGTCCGATGGGCGTTGCCCCCACCAGGACGGTGCTGGGCTTGGCCCGGTCGACGGCTGCTGCCAAGCAGGCTGTGTAAGGTTCAATCCGGAAATGGGCCAGGGCCGGATGATCGCAAAGATAGACCCAGTCAAGGCCGTATGTAAGGAGTTCTTCCGCCTGGCTCCTTAGGTTGTGGCCCATCAAGAGGCAGCCTACTTCCTGTCCCGAGGCGGCGGCCAGTTGACTGCCTTTGCCGATGAGTTCGTAGGTGACCGGGTGGATGGTTCCGGCGAACTCCTCGGCGACAACCATCACCCCTTGATAAAGGGACCTATTCCCCCTATCTTCGAGCCGGCCGCGGATGGCGATGGCTCCTTGGGGGCACTCCTTGATGCAAATGCGGCATAACCGACAGTCATCCCCGACGATGATTTCTTTCTCCATCTTTAGCGCATCGAAGGGACAGGCGGCAAGGCAAAGGCCGCAGCGATTGCAGCGATTCCGGTCAATTGTCAGGTGGGCCAATCCATCACCCCACAAACTTAAGCTCCACAAGTTTCTGATAAAGCTGCCGGGCCAAGTCGCCATCCTCGAAGATGATTTGCTCCCGCTCGATCTTAGGCGGGAAGATGCGCTCTACTTGGGTCGGTGAACCATCCAGTCCGAAGTAGACTTCATCCCCAAAGCCGAGCTCTTTAGACCCCCAGGTGACTACAGGAAAGTCCTTCGTTGCCAACAGACGCCTAAAGGACGGGAGACGGGGCTGGCCGATCCCCTTGCCCACCGTAATAAGACACGGATAGGGAAGGGAGACGATGGCGATCCGGTCCCCTAGATCCTGTTCGACCAGCAAGCCCTCCCGGGTGATTTCCCGGATCGACCGTACATAGGATGCGTGGGGCAGCCCTAAAAACTCCGCGATCCCTGGGCCCACTTGGCCCGTGTCCCCATCGGTTGTCTGAATGCCGCAGATGATCAGATCCGGTCGGTCAAGAAGACTGATTCCCCGAGCCAAAGTAAACGCGGTGGCCAGGGTGTCCGCGCCGGCAAAGGCCGGATCGGAAAGGAGCACTCCTTCATCGGTGCCCATCAGGAAGCTTTCCCTGATGACCTGTTCAGCCTGGGGCGGCCCCATGGTAATGGCCGTCACCCGGCCTGTCAGCTTTTCTTTAATCCCCACGGCAGCCTCAACGGCATACAGATCAAAAGGATTGAGCTTGCCGGCGGCCTCCGATCGGCGCAGCACTCCCTTGTCCGGGTCCATGGCCACATCCCTAGTTTCGGGCACCTGTTTGATGCAGACAACGATATGCATGATCATCCCTCTTCTGTTAGTCCGGTGAAGGGCACCAGCTCTCCGGGGGCGAGAAAGTAAAGGTAAGCTTCCTTGACAGGACGCCCGTAGGCCAAAGCAACAGCCCGGCAGTAATACTCTAGCTGGAGGAAATAGTTCTTGGCCCGGGGGAGGACTCTGTCGCCAAAGACGGCATCCGTCTTGAAGTCCAAGACCAAAAGCCCGTCGCCTTCATCTAGGATGCAATCCACCACTCCCTGAACCAAAACCCATTCCTCCCCGCCCGCTTCCCCGTAAATCTGCCGGGCATCGACCCTAAGGCTGAAGGGCACTTCCCGCGTCAACTTTCCCCGGCGCAAACGCTTCCCCAGAGGGGAGGCGAAGAAGCGGACCAAACTGGCCACCTCCACGGCCTGGACTTGCTCTTCGGTCAGGATCTCCAAATCTTTCATTTTCACCAACTGCCCTTGGATGTCCTTTTCATCCAATAGCCCATCAAGGGATAGATTCTGCAAAGCCCGGTGCATGGCAATGCCCCGCTCAGCGGGGGTAAGCTTGGAAGTGGACTGGACGAACCTGGGTCTAGGGAAAACCTCTTGGAACAAAGGCTTGCCTTCCCCGTCAAAGGCATCCAGGCGGCCTTTAAGTTCGCTGACGGACAGCTTGGCCGGATATGGGATCGGCGGACACAACGGCCCGGTCACCCAGGGCCGCTCCACTAGGCACGAGCTCGGCCCGAGCTTCCCCAAAAGCTCCACCGACTGGTCAGGGGCCGATACAGGAGGATCCAACCAGATCTGCCAGCGGGAGGGGTGCCGTGCCACCTCATCATCGCCAAGGGGAGCGGGCCCCCGTAGACACTCCCCATCCCGGTGGCGGGCCAAGGCTGGAATGAGCCAGTCCAGGCAGCTGTCGGCACCGGCCAGCAAATCTTCGGGAAGGGCCCAGCCCGGGCTTTGGGCGGCCCGGCTCCCCAGCTTTGCGATTTTCTCAACGTCCGTTGTGCCCACCAGGATCAGCTTCTCCTTGGCCCGGGTGAGGGCCACATACAAGATCCGCATCTCTTCGGCGAGGGTTTCCTGGAGGAGGGCCTGCCGGACGGCCCTGTGGGCCAGGGAGGGATACTTGAGCCCCCCTTCCAGGTCCACCACCTTGGGGCCCACCCCCAGGTCCCGCTGGAAAAGAAGGTCCCCCTTGGCATCTTCAAGGTTGAACCCCTTGCCCAGATCCCCCAGGAACACCACGGGAAACTCAAGACCCTTGCTCTTATGGATGCTCATCAGCCTGACCACATTCTCCCCCGGGCCTTGGATGGGAGCGGTCCCCAGGTCCCCTTTGGACTTTTGCAGCGTCTCCAGAAACCGCAGGAAGCGAAACAGACCCGGCCGGGCAAACCGGTCGAACTCCCGGGCCCGCTGGTGCAGGATGCGCAAATTGGCCTGGCGCTGCTCGCCCCCGGGGAGCCCGCCGACGAACTCGTAATAGCCCGTTTGCTGGTAGATGGTCCAGATCAGATCATCCAAGGGCCCCCGTCGAGCCTGGGTCCGCCACTCATCCAAAAGGCCCAAAAAGACCCGGAGGCGCCGGCCCAGATCCCCTTCTTCCTGGGCAGTCTTAAGCACCCCTTGATAGAAGTCCTCAAGGCAGCCCAGCCTGATCAGAGCTAGTTCATCCACGGTGCAGCCCACCACCGGGGAGCGGAGCAGCGCGGCCAGGTGGATCTCCTGGCGGGGGTTGTCGATTAGCCGGAGCAGGGACAGGATCGTCTCTACTTCTACCGCGGCGAAGTAGCCCGTCCCCAGTTCCGCATAGACCGGTATCCCTGCTTGCTGGAAGACCTCCTGGAAGGTGTTGGCCCGAGCCTTGGTCGTTCTAAGCAGCACCGCCATATCCCCGTAGGTGACCGGTCGATAGCCTTCCTTGTCCTGAACCACATAGCCTCCGTGGACGAGCTCGTTGATCCGGCAGGCGATCAGGGCAGCCTCCCTTTCTAGGGAGTCCACCGCCTCTTCCGGCCCCGGGTCCCCCGAAAGGAGGTGCACTTCGATGGGCTCCTCCCCCAAGGCAAGATCCACCGATTCGCCGAACTGTTTGCCGGGGACGAGCTGGGCCCCCGGGGGATAGTCCAGTTCGGCCACACCCCCGGTAAACAGCTGTTTGAATAGGAAGTTGACCCCGTCCAACACCCCGGGGCGACTGCGGAAATTGCTGCTCAAATCGATCCGGCGGGGACCATCCCCAGCTGTTTGGTAGGCATTATACTTTTCCAGGAAGAGCCGGTGGTCCGCCTGACGAAAACGGTAGATGCTCTGCTTGACATCGCCCACCATGAACAGGTTGTCTTGGGAGATGAGCTGGAGGATGGCCTCCTGGATGGGATTGATGTCTTGATACTCATCCACCAGGACCTCATCGAAGCTTTGCTTTAGCTCCTCGGCCACCGGGGACGGCAACAAGTCCTCCGTCCATAACAGGCGCAGACAAAGATGCTCCAAATCGGCGAAGTCGACTGCCCCCCGGGCGTCTTTGGCCTCCTGGTAGCGGTGTTGAAACTCTAAGATGAGCCCGGTCAGGGCCTTCATGGCAGGATGTAAGGAACGCAGCTCCTCCAGAAGTTCATCGCCAGGGCGGGAAAACCAGGCTTCCGATAGGTCTTTGATCTCCTTCTTGGCCTGATTCCTAAGTTCATGCATTTGTTCCCTCAGCTCGCAATCGCCCTTCCGGGGCCAAACACGAAACTGCCCCTTTAGCCCCTGGGCCAAGGAATCCCAGCCCAAGGAAACCCGCGCCAGTAAATCATCAACCAGGCCGAGGTCCTCTTCTAGAACCTCGGTCAGGATGGGGGATCCCCCGGGGGAGCGGGATAGGGCCAACCCGTGGATTAGCAGCTCCCGGGCCCGGGATAGTTTCTGGACAATCTGGGCCTTGATGGGCGGATACCAGGGAAGCTCCTCGATCTTGGCGGCAGGCAGCAGATCAAACTGCTCGGCAGCCTTGCTTAGCCACTGCTCGGGCTGGGGCAGGCTCCTGCTGTAGTTTGACATATCGAGGACAAGCCTTGTCAACGTCTCATCGGTGCGCCCGCCGTAGGCATCAACCAGGGAAAGAAACCAGTCCCCTTTTTCATATAGCTCCTCAAAGAGCCCATCTAGGGTCTCTAGCTGCAAGAGCGTCGCTTCATTTTCATCCATCACCCGGAAGGAGGGGTCCAGGTCTAGATGATGGAAGTAGCGGCGAATGACGGCGGCGCAAAAGGAGTGGAGGGTGGAGATGGGGGCTTTCGGCAGCAAGATGAGCTGCTGCTGCAGCCGGGCGTTGTAAGGACCCTGGGCTAGGGCGTCCCCTAAGGCCTGGCGGATCCTATCCCTCATCTCGGCGGCCGCGGCATCGGTGAAGGTCACCACCAAGAGCCTTTCCAGATCCAGGGGATTTTCCTCATCGAGCAGCCCCTGGATAATCCTTTCTACCAAGACCGCGGTCTTGCCCGTTCCCGCTCCCGCGGCCACCAGAATCTTCCTTCCTCGGGTGCTAATTGCCGCTTGCTGTTGACAGGTCCACATCTTCGCCCACCTCCCCTGCAATTTTCACCCAGGCCTCGTTGTCGGCCAGCTGGGGAAGATGCCGCCAGCGGCAGCCATGAATCAATGGATCAAAACCACAAAGAGGTTTGTAGTCACAATAGGTGCACGCGGTCTGCCGGCCTAGCCGGTAGGGAGCCACATCCACCCGTCCCCCCTCGATTTCCTGCCCAAGGAGCTTTAGTTTCCCCTCCACATAAGCCAATAGGAGCTGGATGCGGGCCTGAGGCAGGCAGCTTTTGACCTTCCCCACCGTCCCATCCTTGTTGATTCGAGCGGGAATTAGCTCCGACCAGGCCCCTCGGATCTGGGCATCCATCAAACAGAGGGCCTCCGGGTCAGATAGCAGGAGGCCCTCCATTCTGAGCTCGCGTCGGCGTTCCCTTGCCAATTCGCCTTCGTCCTTGATGGGTCCGTCAACATTGATGATGGGGTCCTGGAGGGGGAAATACAGGGCGCCGGCGACCTGGCCCGGACCGCCAACGAGGCGGGAAGCATTATCCATCACCACCAACAGATAGGTCAACAGCTGGAGAGTAAGGCCATAGTAGACTTCCTCGATGCTGAGCTTGTTGATGCTGCTTTTGTAATCGACAACCCGCAGATACAACCCCTTGGACCCCAAAGCCGCATCGATCCGGTCAATCCGGCCCCGGACACGGATGCCGCCAAGGTCTAGGGGGGGAAGGACGGCCCGGGGCCCGCCAAAATCGACTTCCAGGCCTACAGGGGTGAACTCTCCCCGGCGGGCATGTTCCGCCCAGACCTCCACCACCCTCAGGAGGGTCCTCCTTAGGATCTGGTTCAAATAGCGATAGCGGGAGGTCTTGGTGAGGATTTCATGCTGCAGGCGGGGACTTTGTTCTTGAAGGATCTCATCCACAATCTCCATCACCTGAGCCCATTCTTCATACCAGAAGGGCCCCTGCTTTGCTAAGCGGTCCCCGATCAGTTTCAGGGCTTCATGGAGGAAAGACCCGATATGGCGGGGTTCAAGGTCATATTCCTCCCGGCGGCGAAGCCGCAGCCCGTAGCTTGCGAAATGGCGGAAGGGACAGGCGGCAAAGGTCTCCAGGCGGGAGACGCTCACTTCCAGAGAACTCCCATATAGTCTCTCCCCCAACTGGGGGGAAAGCTCGTCCTTCACTTGATAAGACAAGGAAGCTAGGATGGGCGCTGCCTGACGGGCAAGGCCTGGATCCGCAAGGATCTGGTCAAGGTGCAGCTTGGCCTTTTCTTCGCCCCTGGCAAGACCCAGGACCAACTCTCCGGCAGCCCGCCGAATGTTGTCCTCCGACCAGTAGGGCTCCGACCCCAAGTCTTTCTTCTCGGCCCCGGGCAAAATCTTGGCCACCCTGGTAAGCAGGGTGGAGGGAACGTTGGGCTTCCCTGCGGCATCTGCGAGGGGGAAGCTTATCCACAGCCTTTCACTAGGTCGGGTGAGGGCAATGTAGGCCAAGTACTCCTCCCACAGGAGCTGGCGCCGACTGTCGGGGGCTAGTTCCACCCCCGCGGCGGCCAGTTGCTCCCTCTCCCGGTCGGTGAAGATCAAGTCCTCCCGGGGAACCCCGGGAAAGCTCCCCTCGCAGGCCCCGAGGATAAGGGCAGCCTTGATCTCCGGATGGCGGGAGCGGTCGATGGCCCCGATGAGGACCTGGTCGAGACCGGGGGGGATCAGGCCCACCTTCAGGCTTTCTAGTCCCGCCTCCAG
>JAAZLZ010000139.1 GCA_012799075.1 Bacillota bacterium | reverse complement strand
TCATCACCTCCCACGTCAAAATCCCCACGACAAGTGTGCAATTTTTCACTTTCAGGTTATTTATGACTTCACCGCCGTTTAAAATCGGCGGTTCTTCCCCATATTCGCCATCCCCCTGCGTATCCCTCCCGACTAATTTAGGATCTTCCGGCGCAAGAATGTCCAAATGTCGACAAAGGAAGCCCCGCCCCTGATGTATAAGTAGGAGATAAACGGACAACAAGGAGGGTTTCTTTTGTTTGACATCCCCACCCCAGCACTCCTGGTGGATTTGGACGCTATGGAAGACAATATCGAGCAAATGGCCCGTTATTTCGCCTCCCGCAAGGCCAAGCTGAGACCCCACGCCAAAACCCATAAAAGTCCCTTCCTCGCTTGGAAACAGCTAGAGGCCGGGGCCATCGGGATTACCTGTGCTAAGCTCTCCGAAGCCGAAGTCCTCATTCAAGGGGGAATTCAAGATATTCTCCTTGCCAACCAGGTGACCCACCCAAGCAAGATCCGCCGCCTGACGGGACTGGCCCGCCACAGCCGGATCATTGTGGCCTGTGACAGCCTAGAGAACGCAAGGGACCTCGCGGAGGCCGCCCAGGCCGCGGGCGCCTCCTTGAACGTCCTCATCGAGGTGGATGTGGGTCTGGGTCGATCGGGACTGCGAACCACCGATGATGTGATTGAGCTGGCCAGGTACATCCAAGGCTCACCCAGCCTAAAGTTCAAGGGCATCATGGGCTATGAGGGCCACTGCGTTTTCATCAAGGACTTTGCCGCCCGCAAGGCCGAGGGGGAAAAATCCAATGCCCGCCTGGTAGCCGTCCGGGATGCCCTCATCCAGGCCGGCATCCCCGTTGACATCGTCAGCGCCGGAGGCACCGGCACCTACAACATCGCCGGGGATTTCCCCGGGATCACCGAGGTCCAGGCGGGATCGTATCTTTTCATGGACAGCCGCTACTTAGAGCTGGACTTGGGCTTTAAATCGGCCCTGACGGTCCTGGCCACCGTGGTCAGCAGGCCCGAACCCCACATCGCGGTCCTTGATGCCGGGAAGAAGGCCATCACCGAGGAGTTCGGCCTGCCCCAGGTAGTAAACCTCCCCGGGGCGGAGCTAACCCGCCTATCGGAGGAACACGGCGTCCTTAAACTCGCTCCCGAGGCCCAAGGATTAAGGGTCAACGATCAGGTCCAGCTCATACCCTCCCACGGATGCACCACCATCGATCTCCATGATTGGTACTACGGCATCCGCAAGGGCGACCCTGAGATCACCTGGCCAGTTGCGGCCCGGGGGCGCTTCATCTAGCGCCCAACGGGAATTAGCCGGTGGGAGCTTTGCAGCACCAATACCTTGGCCTTCGGTCCATGTTTGGCTAAGGCCATATCCAGTGCCCCCTGGGCGCTGGCCATGGCTTGAAAATGCATCGATCTTAGTTCGTCGGGGTCCATCCGGGACTGGGCGCAGATGACTTCGTGGTCAAGGAGAATCTTGGCCACTCCATAGGCTCTGTGCTGACCGGGTTCGGTGACCCCTTCTTCTAATACCCGTTCCATGACTTCTCTGGGATCCTTAGCCTCTTTCAGGCAGCGGGCAAAGACTTGGTTGTAGACTCCCTCTTCCATGGGGGAAACCAAAATGATCGTTCCACCCTTCTTGACGCAAGGGGTGGGATTGGCATCCCCCGCGACGATGCAGACCCCTTCGGCAACCCCGTGGTACAAGTTGCCGTCCTTCGGATAGCCCGAGGAGACAACGACGATTTCCACCGGCTCATCGAAGGGCACCTTGAACATCACATCCGCCGATCGTCTAACCAGCTCCCGGTGGGCTGCTTCCACCTCGCCGGCAACCAGGTCCACCAAGCGGCCATCCGGGTCCACCGTGGCATTGACTAGCAGCCCCAGGTTGATCTTCCGGGCCATCTCCAAGGAGGCCAGGTAGAAGGGATTGCCCTCCAAGAGTCCCAGACCCGTCCGAGGATGCTCCAAGGTCGCGGGGGTATGGGTG
>JAAZLZ010000138.1 GCA_012799075.1 Bacillota bacterium | reverse complement strand
TTGCCAGGGGCCCCTCAGAAGGCGACTGATGGATATGGGGCTCACGCCGGGCACGGAAGTAATTGTCGAAGGGGCAGCTCCCCTAGGCGATCCCATGGTCATTTGCGCCCGGGGCTGTCGGCTTGGCCTGCGCAGGGCTGAAGCAGGAGCCATTGCCGTGATGCCTTGTCCAGGCATCTGTAGACAGACACCCATTGGCCGGGGCCGGCCGCGAAGAGGCCCAAGAAGAAACCGATGGCGACATGGCAGGACTTAAGAGTCCTACCCGGAGGTATGAAATATGATTAGCCAAACTCTACAGACCACACCGCTTATTGCCATAGCCGGCAATCCTAATTCGGGCAAGACGGCCTTGTTTAACGCTATGACCGGGGCCAGACAGCACGTAGGCAACTGGCCTGGTGTTACCGTGGAAAAGAAAGAAGGAACTCTGACTAAGAACGGTTATATGGCCCGGGTTGTCGATCTGCCCGGAACATATGCTTTCAGTTCAGGGGCCGTCGATGAAACCATCGCGCGGGATTTCATCCTTTGGGAGGAGCCCGACGCGGTCATCAACGTGGTCGATGCCACGAACCTTGAACGGAATCTTTATTTAACCGTTCAACTTTTGGAGATGGGCGCTCCCCTGCTCATGGCCCTTAATATGATGGATGAGGCGGAGGATTTGGGCTTGGAGATTGACGTGCCAAAGCTGGCCCAAGCCCTTGGCATTGAAGTTGTGCCCACGGCAGCAGTCTGGGGCAAAGGCATCGACGAGTTGATAGCTTCAGCCTTTGAAAGGGCAAGTAAACCCCTTCGGCAAGATTTTCACATAGACTACGGCCCCGCCGTTGAGGACAGGCTCTCCCGCCTTACGGAAACCCTCACCCCGAAGCTTTGCCGGGGGCGCTCGCCGCGGTGGCTGGCCGTTAAGCTCCTGGAACAAGACCCGGACATCTTAAGGGAACTGGAGTCATCCCAAGACAAAGCCCGATTGAAAGCCGAACTTGAGGAGGCCTGGGCTTCCATCCGCGATGCCTCCGGCCTAGAGCCCGCCGATCTGATCACGGAAAAGCGCTACGAGCTTGCGGCTAGGATAGCCAAGTCGGTGGGGTCAGAGCCAGAGCTTTCCAGGAGCTCCCATTCCATCGACCGGGTCGCTTTGCACCCCTGGCTTGCCTATCCCATCTTCTTTGCCGTTATCTGGACGATGTTCCAAGTTACCTTCACTTTAAGTGAACCCCTTAGCGATGCTTTGGCCAGTCTCATCGACCTGGCCGGCTCTGCCCTTGCCAACGTTCTGACAGGCATAGGCTTGCCGGCTATGGTCACCGGTCTTTTGGTGGACGGCATCCTCGGCGGTCTTGGGGCCGTATTGGAATTTGCACCGCCCATATTCATGCTTTTCCTGATGATTTCTCTTTTGGAAGATGTGGGCTACATGGCTCGGGCCGCGCTGTTGTCCGACAGGCTGATGCGGTCCATCGGGCTTCATGGCAAGGCCTTTATTCCCATGATTTTGGGGTTCGGCTGCAATGTTACCGGCATACTAGCCACCCGCACCCTTGACAGCAAGCGCGATCGACTGATCACCATCCTTATTAATCCTTTTATGTCATGTGCAGCCCGCTTGCCTGTCTACGTCCTGTTTGCCACAGCCTTTTTTGCCGACCACCGCGGGTTGGTCGTCTTTAGCCTGTACTTCCTCGGAGTCCTCCTGGCCCTCATTGCAGCTAAGGTCCTCAGTCTATTTATTAAGGAGGAGGAAGCAGCCACATTCGTCTTGGAGCTGCCTCCCTACCGCCTGCCGCGATTATCGGGGGTGTTGATTCAAACCTGGGAGCGGGGAAAGGAATTCCTCCATAAGGCGGGCACGGTCATTCTCCTCGCGGTGGTTCTGGTGTGGGCCCTATCCAACCTGCCTCCCGGCACCGGTCCAGACAGCCCAAATTCCGTCATGGGTAGAATTGGCAGTCTCCTCGCTCCCCTACTAAAACCTGCAGGTTTCGGTACTTGGCAGGCAGGTGCTGCCCTGATCTTCGGCGCTATTGCTAAGGAGCTCATCGTCGGCACCCTAGGAGTTCTCTACGGTACTGGCCAAGTCGGCCTCATCGAGGCAATCCAAGCCAATTGGACTCCCCTGTCAGCTTATGCTTTCTTGGTGATGTCCCTGGTCTACATTCCATGTGCAGCGACCATCGCCGCCATCCGCAGCGAAACAGGATCAAGGAAGTGGACGGCTTTCGCGGTGATGTATACTCTCCTGCTTGGTTGGGTCCTAGCAGTCATCGTGTATCAGGGGGGAAGGCTTTTGGGATTCGCATAGAGCCTGGGAGTAGTTCCCTTAGCCAAAGCACCCGCCACCTCAAGGCAGGGTGCTTTGGCTTTTCATGAGTCGGCCAAGAACATGGATCGGCCGGTTCAATCCTCATCCGACCCGAAGGATGGACAAAAAAGGGGTGAGAACGCCTTTGTAGACGGCATTTCCGGCTTGCGCTAATTCAGTGTTCAACTGATGGACCGCGAAATCCCTCCTGAGGGCAACTGCAGGAAAACAGACAGGGGAAGCGAAAGCATTCCCAGCGACTTTGAAGGGGGCCTGGGAGATGAAGCGCGTTCTCGGAATAGTCCTTGTCATTACCCTGGCCTTGTTGACTGGCTGCTCTAGGGAGACAACGAAGACAGCCAATAACAGACATGATGCATGGGCCTATGACTTGGAGTTCTTGGTGAAGGAACTGCCCAAGAGGCACAAGAATCTGTTCTTCCAGCTGGACAAGAAGGCCTTCTACTGGAGAGCCGAGGAAATCAGGGACCAGATCGATGAACTGACTGACGAAGAGCTCATCGTAGAACTGAGCCGGCTTGTTGCATCCGTTGGTGATGCACATACGGTGGTTTACCCTGAGCTTGGCCGCATTTATCCCTTGCGGTTTTACTGGTTCAAAGAAGGGATCTACGCTATTGCTGCATCGGAAGAATATGCGGAAGTAGTCAACCTGAAGCTGGAGACAATCAACGGAAAGCCGATGGAAAAGGTGCTGGCCGAGTTGAGAGGTGTCATTTCCCATGAAAACGAAGCATCCTTCAAGTGTTTAGCCGTTGAGTACCTCCTTATCCCCCCTATCATGCAGGGGCTGGGGATTGTTGATGATGCTTGCCAGATGGGTTTTGCAGACCACCAGGGCGAGAAAGTTGTTGTTGTGAGCCCTGCGGATGTGGACAAAATCAAATACATTTTGGGTACAACAGAGCGACCCTTGTACCGTCGCCATGGCGACCTGTACTATTGGTATGAGTATCTCCCGGAACATAGGACTTTGTACTTCCAATACAACGTCTGCGCGGACATGGAGCAGCCCTTTCGGGAATTTACAGAGGAAATGTTTGCCGTCATTGAGGATAACGTGGTAGATAAGCTCATCGTCGATCTAAGGAACAACAGCGGCGGCAACTCCTTGGTGATGCAACCCTTCATAGGCCGGATTCAAAAGAGCAGCCTCAATGATCGCGATGGGCTGTTTGTTGTGATCGGCCGCAGGACCTTCTCCTCGGCCATCCTCAATGCCTTGCAGCTGAAGGACTCGACGGAGGCAACCTTTGTTGGAGAGGCGACGGGGGGCAAACCCAATCACTATGGGGAAGTGGGAGCCTTGTTCTTGAAGAATACGGGGATCACCGTTACCTACTCCAAGAAGTACTTCAAGCATTCTAATGAAGATGTTGATTCGCTGCTTCCTGATGTGATCATCGAACCTAGCATCGTCGATTACAAGAGGGGCCAAGACCCGGTGGTGGACTGGATCCTATCGCGCCCGCCCCGGGTCTAGGCATAAGCTCCTATTCTAGGGTGAGGACCATGAACCCGCCGTAATCGGCTGCCATCTTGGAATAGAGCTCCTTCCCCACGAGAAATTCATAGATCTCGTCGGCTTTTGCTGCTGGATCGATATCCGCGAACTGCTGGGGATAGAGTACTTTGCCGATGTAGTAAGCATCCGCGATGGCCGTATCGATATTGGTCGTGTAGTAGTTGTAGGGCAGCTGCCCATAGATCCGGCCGTTTTTAACTGCCGCAAGGACCTTATAGTAGCGGCTGTTTTTCTGGTAATCGTGCCCAACCGCTTCCAGCCCGCCTTCATCGAGGAAAATAACGTCGGGATTCCACTGAATCAGTTTTTCCTTATCTATCATGAGGGAGCCCGTATTGCCAAGTTCGTCGACTACGTTCTTGGCATTAACAGCGTTGAACAAGGCGTAGTTTCCTTGGGTGCTTTCAATGCCATGGGAGCCTTTCATGTTGACCCCGCCCATGTAGACCTTGGGCCGATCGGCATCGGGGATGTCTTTCGTTCGATTGTGGAGGTCCAGGCGGCACATTTCCATATAATCCACGATCCCTTGGGCTTTCTCCTCGTTGCCTATGACCTGGCCAATGAGTCGGATGGAATCATAAACGGCGGGATCGAAGACCGCGGTTTGTCCGTAGCTTAGGGCCACAACGGGAATGTGGGTTTTCGATTGCAGATTGTCGGTGAAGGCCCTATCGGACCCGTAGGTGCTGAAGATAACATCTGGCTTGACGGATAGGAGCTTCTCCGGATCGGGAGCATTATTGGGGCCCCCTGGTCCTATTACAGGCAGACTGGCATAAGAAGGATTGGCGATTACATAGGGCCTGCCGATACTGCTGTCCTTGTCAATCTGTTCGATGCCGACGATCATGTCCGGCTCCTTGAAATAAGAGCAAAGCCTTAAGGCGCCGGGGCCAATGGCGATGATTCGTTTAGCGTGGGCGGGCAATTCTATCTGCCTGCCCGTCATGTCTGTTATCATAACGCCTTGGGCTTGACCAACAGCTCCCAGCAGTAGGCAAAAAATGACAACGGCCAAAGTCTTATGTCTTTGAACCACTGCTAACCCACTCCCTTATTATAATTCAGGCAGGTATCACCACGGGTATATCCCCAAATTGCTTGATTTTAACGGGCAGGGAGTACACACTCTCAATGTTCTCTTGGGTCATCACTTCAAAGCCCCCGGCGGCGAAAATCACACCGTCCTTGAGCAGCATAAATCTATTGGCGAAGCGCATGGCCAAATTGAGATCGTGCATGGCCACAACGGCAGCTAGCTGCTCCTCCTTGATTATTCTTTTGATGAGCCGGGACACATCGAACTGGTTCTTCAGGTCAAGACTGTGGGTGGGCTCATCTAGCAAGAGGAGCTGGGGCTGTTGGGCCAGGGCCCTGGCGATGACTACTTTCTGCCGCTCTCCTCCACTCAACTCATCAACGTATCGCAGGGCGTAGCTGTCCAGTCCAAGGGTCGTTAGAGCTTCCTGGACGATTTCCATATCCTTGGTTGAAGCTTCCCATTGGATGTATGGCTTTCTTCCCAATAGCACCGCATCAAAAACAGTTGTCCTGGTCCTTTCATGGTGCTGGGCAACATAACCGATTCTCTTGGCCAACTCCCGTCGACTGAGTCTTGAGGCATCATCTCCCCGGATAAGTACAGTCCCCACTTGGGGCTGGAGGATTCTATTGATGCACTTAAGAAGGGTGGACTTGCCGGCGCCATTGATCCCGAGGACAGCCAGGAAATCCCCGTTGGCAATGGAAAAGTTGATGTCCTTAAGGACTGGGCGGCTGGGGTATTCAAACTCTAGCCCTTCAACTGTTAGAATCACTTCTGCTCATACCCCCTTGCCAGTAGGTAAAGAAATAGCGGCGCACCAAAAAAAGAGGTGATCGCCCCGACGGGAAGAACGACCGGTGCAATTATGGTTCTTGCTACCGTGTCGGAAACCAACAGCAGCAGCGCACCTGCGAGGGCCGATGCTGGAATCAACTGTCTGTGATCGCCCCCCAGCACCCTCCGCATCATGTGGGGAGCAACTAGGCCAATGAAACCGATGATGCCCAAAAAGGATACAGCTGCCCCGGTGATGAGGGATGAGGCCATCATCCCCCCTAGGCGGACCCTTTCAACATTGACGCCAAGACTTTTGGCAGTCTCTTCACCGCTATCGAGGGCATTGTAATCCCACCTGCGGAGCATGAAATAGATAAGTGCCGAGGCGACAATAAGGGATAGAATAAGGACCTCATTCCACGCCGCCCTTCCCAGGTCGCCAAAGGTCCAGAAAACCGCGGCCGCAACTTGCACATCCTGGGCAAAGTACTGGATCAAGATGGTGCCTGCCGAAAAGAGTGAGCTTAAGGCTACACCGGCTAGGACAATGGCCTCCGGTGAGAAGCCGCGGGTCCTGGCCAAGAGCAAGATGATCAAGGCGGCCGCCATCGCCCAAATAAACGCCGAGAAGGCAACGGAATAGGGGTTGGATATGTTGACGGCATCGGCTCCGGTGCTGCGGATGCTGCCAGCGCCAAAGACGATGATGGCCATGTTGGCTCCAAAGGCTGCTGCATTAGCTATTCCCAGGGTGGAAGGTGAGGCCAACGGGTTTCTTAGGTTATTTTGCATTACGCAACCGGCCACTGACAATCCGGCTCCCGCGATGATGGCTGCCAAGATCCTTGGCAAGCGGATCTGCCAGATGACGATATCGGCCACATCGGCGCCTTTGCCGATGATAGAGCGAATAACCTGATGCGGATTTAAGTCCATTGAACCGGCATTGAGGGCAATCATGGCGACGATGCCGATCAGCAGCACCAAGGCCAACGTCGCCAGGCCCTTGTTGGCCGTATAGCGTCGGTAGTTGTCCATCTCGCATCTCCTTTTACCAGCCCCTGGAATACTCCTTGAAGCAATCCAGACAGATTTTCTTGCCTTCCTTCAGCCGGATTTTGTGCTCCGCTGCACCCTCGCCACAGACTTCGCAAATGACAGTTTTCAAGATTCGTGCCCTTTCCGGCACCGGGAAATTCGGCGTGCTGAACCGGAAAATCTCACCGGCAGGCGCATTTAGCAGGTATTCCAGGCGATCTTCCCGATCCATTTCCTCCGGCAGCGGCTTTAGGATCATCCGGAGGCTGTCCCCGCTGCTTCGGTTGAAGAAACTGTAGGCCATCTTCCCCCTGTCTTTATACAGCAGGTTGCCCTTGCCTAAGGTACAGCCTGTAATGAGCTGGATCGCATCCACCCCACAGGCGTCGTTCTCCGTGACGCAGACAATCTGCTCATCCGGCGAAAACTCAAGTCCCATCTTTTCCTTGGCCGCCTCGCAGGCCTTAAACCCGATGGCCAGCCCCGGACACCGGTGTCCATGAAACTTAACAGCCCTTTCCCAAAGCTCCCTGTCCATTCCGCTCCTCCTATCGTGTTACGATTTCGTTAATTGGTGCTACCGTTGGACAAGATTCACTTCGCCCTTTTCTCCGGCTTTCCTTCTTTCTGCGGGAGAAAAATAAAATAAGGCCGATGCATGGCCTCATATCGCTGCAAGATCAAGCAAGCCGGTCGTTTAGGGCTAAAAGAGCTAGATAATCCAATTGCGCCTGACGTTGCCGATGCTCTTGAAGAAGAGGCCCACACAAAATGCGCCTAGGACAAGAAAGCTTAGCCCATAGGCCATCTTATTCCCCCCGTGGACTGCCCCCCGGAGGATGTCCACCCCATAAGTCATGGGCAAAACATAAGACAAAGGCCTGAGGAAAACAGGAAGCTTTTCGATGGGAAAGAAGAATCCGCACAAGAACATCATGGGGAAGCGAAAGAAGTTGGAGAGGGTTTGGGCCTCGAAAACCTCCTGGACGGCCACAGCGACGAACAGCCCGAGGAAGGCTGAAACGACGGCTACCATCACCAAACCAAGAAAGAAGATCACCGGATCTAGGCCGGACAGATCGGCGGCAAATCCAGCCAGGATAAGGGGTGCGAATCCGTTGGCGATGCCAAACAAGATGGCCCCCGCGGTTTTTGCCAACATCAACAGTTCCAGGGAGATGGGTGCAAGAAGCAATCGCTCAAAGGTCCGATTCTTCTTTTCAAAAGTGATGGTCACCGCCAACATGGAGGTGGTGCCAAACAAGACGGACAGGGCGGTCACTCCAGGCAAAACTTCCGGGATGCTTTCCAGTCCGGCTCCCGATCTGATGAAGAACATGCCGGTCCAGGACAGGGGGAAAATCAGTCCCCAGCTGATATTCGGGGGCTTCAAATAATAGGTGCGAATGTCCTTGATGAAGATGTTCCAGAAAGCGATCCAACCCTTCATGCTCCCCTTCCTCCCTCGTTTCGCATGCTTTCACCCTTGATTCCGGTAATGTTGATAAACACATCCTCCAAGGAGGGCTGGATCCTCCTGGCCTCAAGGACGTGGCCGCCTTGCTCCTCTAGGAAGCGAACCAGGACCCCCACATGGATGGGCTCATCCGATTCGATCCGGATGGTTCCCGGCAGCAAAGTCTCAACTGTCAGTTCAGGGAAGGCCTGCGCGAGGTTTTCCCCATGGGCAAGGGGATTTGCCCACGATATTTCCATCATGTGTTTGCCCTGCACCGACTGGAGGAGATGCTCGATGCTGTCGATGCGGACAATACGCCCTGATACGATGAACGCAATCCGTTCACACAGCCTTTCTGCCTCCTCGATGTAATGGGTGGTGAGGAAGATGGTGGTCCCTAAGCGGTGCAGCTCGGCGATCAGCTGGCGGATCTGCCGGGCGCTTAGGACATCAATTCCCGTGGTGGGCTCATCTAAGAAGAGGATTGCCGGTCGATGGATGATGCCCGCGGCAATAGCAAGCTTGCGTTTCATCCCTTTGGAATAGGAGCCGAACTTGCGGTCGGCTGCTTGGGCAAGGCCAAAGGAATCCAAAAGCTCACGGGCCCGGGCTTGACGACGGGACTTGTCCATCCCATACAGGGCGGCGCAAAAACAAAGGTTCTCCAGCCCGGTCAGCTCTGGATAGAGATTGCTTTCATCAGGAACAACTCCAATTAGGTGCTGGGCCGCCTTCGGATCGTCGGTACAGTCGATGCCGCCAAGGTAAAGGGTCCCCCCATCCGGCCGAGCAAGGCCCGTTAGCATCTTGATGGTGGTCGTCTTGCCGGCCCCGTTAGGCCCGAGGAAGCCAAACAGCTCTCCTTTTTCAATGCGGAAGGAGATGTCGGCCACTGCTTCCACATCGCCAAAACTCTTCCGTAAGTTGTTGGCCTCGATGATGGGTGCCATTGATGCGCCCTCCTGCTTAACCGTTTTCCCCCATCCAGCCTAGTGTTTTTACAAGCATATGTCAAGAATAGAAAAAACCACCGAACCCAGTCGGTGGCAAGATTTTCATGGTACCCCCAAGGGGATTTGAACCCCTGCCTTCGCCGTGAAAGGGCGGTGTCCTAGGCCGCTAGACGATGGGGGCATGGTGAGTCATGGAGGACTCGAACCTCCGACACCCGGATTAAAAGTCCGGTGCTCTACCACTGAGCTAATGACCCATTCGCAAAACATAGTATACAGGACGGTTTCCCTGCTGTCAAGGTCAATTGGGCGAATGTGTGTTCGTACACTTAGTCAACGTTGAAGGCCGCTAGAGTGCCGTAATTATACAGGCCCCGGGCCAGACATTCAATCGCAATGTCGGCGCCGCTAGTCATATGGGTGAGGACGCTCCTATTGCCCACCGCCGCGCTTTTGAGGCCCCTTTGCCTAAGCTCCTGACCGATGGTGTGGGAAGGGGTGTCAACGAAAGGCCCAGCATAGGGATTTGCCCTTGTTTCGTGATCGTCGATGTAGTACTTATAGCCCGGCGGATAGTGATTGTACTGGAGATGTCTCCCGGTAGTGATGGCCAGGTAGTGGCTTTCACCATGGTTGTAGGTGAACCAGTTGGCCTGGTTGGAACACAGGCGGTAGTCGAGCTGGAAGTCCCCAGCGCCGATCCCCTCCAAGAGGATCAGGGCGACCCGATTCGTGGCAATCGCCTCCATGATTAGGCCCTTTATGTCAGTCAAGGAGACCAGATGTCCCAATAGGGGAGTATACACCGGGATGCGGCTGTCTTTGGCGGGAATTTTGTACATGGGCCTGGCCATGCCCCCATAAGCCTTGAAAGTAGAGCCTTCCTCGGCTGCCAAAAGATAGTCCGGAAAACGCCTGATGAAGTCGGGGCTTCCCCCGAACTCCCGAAGAAAATCATCCCTGGCCACTACTTTCTCGATCCCCGGCATTCTCCCAAGCCGTGCAAGATCCCGCTCGCTGGGTGCAAAGATCCCCGCATAATGAGCGGAGCCGCCGCCGGCGACGACCAGCCCGTCTAGGTCGTTAAGATCGATGTACTGGCGCAGGGGAATCATCCTGCCCAGGCCCACAACTATGGGGATGAACCCGGTTGTGCGGACAAACCCATCGACCTGGGCAAAGATGCGGCTGGTGGTGTCCTTCCAAAGGGAGGGCGAAAGCCCTTCATAGCGGGATAGGAAGTACTGGTTCGCGTAGGTGAGCATCATGAATTGGGGCTGGTAGGCCCGATCGAGTTCAAGGGCAAGCCTGGTCACCCAATCGATGCTTTCAAGGGCAAGATCCCCCGGGTAGGGGTTCCGACCGACGATTCCGCGAACCAAACCCTCAATTTCAAGACCGGGGGGATCTACCGGCTCCCCGGTGGTCAAATCGACGAAAACATCCCACTCCCTCACATCGATCAAGCCGTAGCTCATGTTTTCATCTCCCTTAAATCAACTTCCCCATTGGTCCCTGTCTTGCTTCAGCATGAGATAGCCGAGGAACGGAGCTCCAATGAGTGAGGTCATGATGCTGATGGGTATCTCGCCGCCGGTGATGCTCCGGGCGAGGGTGTCCATCAGGACCATAAAGCTTGCACCGAGAAGGCCGGCAAAGGGCAGCAGGATGGTATGATCGGGGCCCACAATCAGTCGGGCCATGTGGGGGACCACCAGCCCCACCCAGCCAATGGTCCCGCAGGATGAGACCGATGATGCCACCATCAATGTGGCAAGGAAGATGTAGACTCCTCGGGCCTTGGCAACGTCTATTCCCAGCGCCATGGCATCATCATCGCCCAGGGTCAAGACATTGAGCTTCCAACGGAGGACAAACAGGACCACGATGCAGAAAGCCATCGCGGGAAAGGTCTTGGCCAAGTCAGCCCACAGGGTGTTGCTGAAGCTGCCCATGGTCCAAAAGACAATGGCCGGCAGCTGTTCGTAAGGGTCGGCCACATACTTGAGAAAAGAAAGCCCCGCGGAAAACAACGCGGAGACAATGACCCCCGACAAAACCAGAGTGGTCACCGAGTGGCTCCGGGCATAGCGGCTCATCCCATATGCGGCCGATACCGCTAAGAGACCGAAGGCAAAGGCCGAAATCTGAATGGCTGCGGCGGATTTGCCAAAGAGCAGGATGGCAAGGCCAGCCCCAAAGCCAGCTCCCGCAGACACTCCGAGGATATCGGGAGAAACCAAGGGGTTCCGGAAAAGCCCTTGAAAGACCGTACCCGCAATGGCAAGGACAGCCCCCACGGAGGAGGCCATTAGGACCCGGGGCAGCCTGATGGACCAAAAAACCACATAATCATTGAACATGTCCTTATCAGGTTCACGAAGCTGCACCTTGAGCTTGATCAGTTCCACTACCTTCCTTGCCTGCAGAGGATATCGGCCGATGGACATGGACAGGAGAAAACAGGCAAGGAGCAGGATCGCGGCCGCTGCTATTGCATGATTACGCTTCATTCCTTCAACCACCTGAACATAAATTCAATCGGGGTCCGAAGTGACGGACCCCGGAAGAGCACTTACATTTCGCCGCCTAGTTCGGTAAAGGACTTCCCGTAGAAGGTGCGGAAGAACTCGTCCACATCTTTCTGTAGATCCATATCGGCAAATTTGTCAGGATGGAGGAGCCGGGCCAGCCACTGGACCCCCAAGACGGCCTGGGGAGCCGGAAAGTCCCATGAGTTCAGATTCGACGGGAACCAAAGGACGCGCCCGTTGCGGACTGCACTGACCCCTTGGAAGCGAGGATCGGACAGAATCTGCTCGGGGGTGACTTCAACTCCATAGCGGACAACCAGGATGTAATCAGGGTCCCAGTTGATCAGCTGCTCAGGGGAGACCTTAAACCAGCCTTGGGCTGCCCCGCCAAGGCTATCGTCGCCGCCTGCATTTCTGCCCCCCGCCATTTGAATCACCGAGTGTTGATACATGTCTTTCCCGCAGGTTGACAGCAGGCCGTCCCGGCCGGCAATATACACCAGGGGCTTTTCCTCTTCGGCCAGATCCTTTGTCCTGTCCGCAATGCAGGCCAAGGTTTCATCGTAGTACTTGATGAACTTCTCTGCCTTGTCCTCTTCTCCCAGGGCCTTGCCTAAACTAGCGATAGTGGTCCTTAGCTGATCCAGGTCTTCGGCGATAACACCGAAAACACCCGTCAGACCCCGGGCTTCAAGGCCTTCGATGAGGTCGCGGTTTCGTCCCGGGACCAAGAGCAAATCCGGCCTTAGGGCGATGGCCTGCTCGATATTGAGCTCCCTGGGACTTCCCGCGCTGGCCATGGTCCCAACCTCCGGCCGCAGGCTATTGAAGAACTTGTCCTGTTGGGAGGGCATGTCGATGCCGACTAGTCGATCCTCCGCGCCGAGGGCAAAGAGCATATGGGTGGCAATGCCATAGTTCGTGACAATCCGATTGACCGGGAGCGTGATTTCCACCTCTCGGCCAAGCCCATCGGTCACCACCACATCTGCCGCCCAGGCCGAACAGGCAGCCAACAGAGCAAGGACGACCGCTAGCAAAACCGACTTCTTAACATGTCTTTGCATTTCCTATGCCACCTTTGTCTAAGTAGTGTAGATAACCGCCTTCGTCCCATAGTTGTACAAATCACAGCAGCAGCATTCCACACAGATGTCCGCGCCGCTGGCCAGGTGAGTAAAAGTGCTCCTGCTGCCGACGGCGCCGCTTGAGATCCCCTGCTTTCTGAGGACGCTGCCGATGCTGTCAGGGACTAGTCTGGTGATGTATCCATCGTGGGGACATCTTTTGTCCTCGGGGTCCTCAACAAAGCTCAGCCAGCCGGGGGGATAATCATTGAATTGAAAGTGCTTCCCCGTGCCCAAGGCTAGATAGCTGTCATCCCCTTGGGAGTAGGTATACCAATGGAAGTTGTTGGCGCAAAGTTCATGGGGGCCTTGGAAGTCTTCGATTCCTATGCCATCTAAGACAATGAGGGCAATTCTCTCCTTCCCAGCATTCCGCAAGACCACTTCGTTAACGTCGACTATTGACTGAATGGCATCATCCAGTGGCGTATAAACGGGGATGCGCCAATTCCTGGCCACCGTCTTCAGTCCCATCCGGGGGGAGCCGCCCATGGTCTTGAAGGTATGGCCTTCCTTGGCTATGACCAGGTAATCGGGGAGCCGGCGGGCAAAGTCCTTGCCGGCCCCGAAGTTGGCAATGAAATCCTCCTTGCTGATGAGTCGCTCCACACCGGGGGTGTTGGTCAACCGACTAAAGTCATCCTCATCCTCCAGGCCATAAAGACCCGCATAAAGCCGATCGGGCTTCCTAACGTAGCTGTCCCAACTTGACAGGTCAACATAACCTTCGATGGGAACCAGGTCCCCCAGCCCGATGATAATGGGGGTGAAGCCCGATTCGGCCAGGAAGCGGTCCACATTTTGGAATTGCCGGTCGATCAGACGGCGCCAGTCGGCCGTGGTCATGTCCACGACCCCGCCTAATATCTGGGGCTGGGCATAGCTGATGAACATGAAGGTCGGATCATAGGCTTTCCATAGCCTCAAAGCTCCATCGGTCACCCATTCCATGCTTTCCAGGGCGAAGTCCCCCGGATATGGATGGTCCTTGATGAGCCGCCTGGCAAGCTGGAGCCTTCGCTTCTCCGGGCCGGGGATCTCACCGGTGATAGGCGTTCCCCTTTCTAGATCGATGGTGATGTCCCACTCCCGAACGTCAAGCACCGCATAGTTCATGCCCTTCATCTCCCGAGTTCCATTTGACGTATCGCCCCTGAATTGGGATTTGGCTTTGACAGTTCAAACACCGGTTGGCCCCATCAAGGCGGAAATCAATCATTTTGCCGCCGCATCCCCCTAGGTTCAACCGCTCGATGACTTTCTCGCCGCAGCTTGGACAATAGGTGCTGACCCAGGTGGAGCCGACGAAGTTGCTGAAATAGATGTAGGGAAGGAGCCTTCTCGCCTCCTCCAGTTTGTCATTGATCAGCTCGATGCTGGGATAAGCTTCGTCCTTCATCTTGTATTCGGGCAGGAGGCGAAATACGTGCCAGGGGATGTTGGCGTTGACCGACGCGAGAAACTCCGCGATGGGCATGATGTCTTGATCGTTGACATCCTGGATGATTGGCGTTGTGACCTCCACATGGGTCTTAGCTGTCAGCTTGCCTATGTTTCGCAGCACCGGCTCGAAATCGGGGATGCCGGTGCAGCGGGCGTAGAATTCCTGGCTAAAGCCTTTTAAACTCACATTGACAAAGGCACAGCTTTCAGCCAGGGCATCGGCAGCTTCCTCGGTCATGTAGCCGTTGGTCATACAGCCAAGGGGCAGTCCGGCCGCCTTTGCCTTGTCGGCCAGCTCCATCAGCGATTGGAAGGATACGATGGGTTCATTGACGGCAAAGACGATGTTGTGACAGCCAGTCTTCCTGGCAACATCCACAATCCGCTCCGGGCTCAAATGAAAAGTATAGACCTCATCGGGAAGGCTCTTGGCCACATAGGCATTGCTGCAGTAATGGCAGTCGAAGTTGCAGCCGCGGCTTCCGATCTGCAAGGATCGACTGCCTGGATAGGCGTGGAAAAAGGGCACCGATTCGATGTGCACCGCCGCGTAGGTGGTGTAATGGTGGGGGTGCCTTTCCTCGATGCGGTCCCCCCGCTGAATATACATCTGGCACACCCCAGGGCGGCCCTCCCCCAGGTCACATCTCCATTCGCAGTAGTTGCAAATCATGCCTGCACCCCCTAGTCAAGGAGGCCGCCAAGTTCGCTGTAGGTCTTGCCATAGAGCATCTGGAAGAACCCGTCGGCCTCCTCCATCACATCCAGATCGGCAAATAGATCGGGATGGAGCTTATTGGCCATCCAGGCGATGCCAAGGATCGCTTGGGGCGAAGGATAGTCCCAGGGAATCAAATTGGAGGGGAACCAAAATACCTGGTTGTTTTGGACCGCGTTCACCCCGGCAAAGCGCTCATCGGCCAGGATGTCTTGGGGGGTTGTATCCGCGGCATACTGGACGACGACGATGATATCCGGGTTCCATTTGACGATTTGCTCAGGGGAGATCTCAAACCAGCGCTCGGCCCCAGCGCCCTCAGCGCCGACCACATTCCGGCCCCCTGCCAAGGTGATCAAGTAGTGCTGGTACATTTCCCCGCCGCAGGTGCTCAGTAGATTTGAGCCCACCATGTAGACCTTCGGCCGCTGGGATTCTTCCAGGTTGGCCGTCTTTTGCTGGATCCGCTGGACCATAGCATCGTAATAGCCTACGAATTGCTGGGCCCGGTCTTCCTTGCCCAGGGCTTTGCCCAGGTTGACCATGGAATCTGTCAGCTGACTTAAATCTTCTGCCACAATGCCAAATACATTTAGTCCATGGGCCTCAAGGTTCTCCACCAGCTGGCGATTTCTGCCGGGGACCAGGATCAAGTCGGCATCGAGGGCGATGACTTCTTCAACGTTGAACTCGCTTCGGCCCCCCGAGGGCCAGGCCACGTAAACCGCGGTCTTTTTGGTCTCAGGATCGATGCCCACCAGCTTGTCTTGGGCTCCAAGGGCATACACCATGGTGCCGGCAATGCCATAACTGATATAGACCCGCTCGGCGGGCTGGTCCAGCTTGATTTCCCGGCCAAGGCCATCCACCACCACTATTCCTTGCGCCGACGCAAAGCCAACAAACACGGACATAATCAAAAGCAGACCCATCAAACAACGCCAGTTAAAGTGCCTCCTATTCATCTTTCCATCTCCTTTGATTTATTGTTGTTACCAATCGGACGGCAGCACCACTTGGCACTTCCGGTTCACCACATCTGCGATTGCGATGTCCATGTCATAAAGTTCGCTCAAGGCCCTGCCGCAAAAAACCTCCTTGGTGGGGCCCAAGGATACGATTCGGCCCTCCTTGAGGAGGACCGCCTGGCTGCAGTAGTAAATGGCAAGGTTGGGGTTGTGCAAAGTAATGAGGACGGTCAAATTCTTCTGGCGGGCGACTTCTTGCACCACCCTTAAGATGACGAACTGGTTCCTGTAATCCAGGTGGGCGGTTGGTTCATCCAGGAGCATGATGTCGGCCCCTTGGAAAATAGCCCGGGCAATGAGGACCAGCTGCCTTTCCCCGCCGCTGATTTCGGTCACCCGGCGGTGGGCCAAATGTCCAATGCCCAGGTTCTCCATAACTTCTTTGGCCCTGAGATAGTCGGCTTCCTCGGGGGACTGCCAATGCTCAAGCTCCGGACACTTGCCCATTACCACCAGTTCGATGGCTTTGAAGGGGAAGGCAATGTTGGACTGCTGGGGGATAACGCTCACTTTGCGGGCGATTTCTCGCCTCGTCATCGACTGGACCGATTGCCCATCGATCAGCACTTGGCCCTCGAGGGGCCGGCTAAGGCCGTTGATGCATCTTAGGAGGGTGGTCTTGCCCGAGCCGTTGGGGCCAAGAAGGCCGCAGATCACTCCTTTAGGGACGACAATGTTGATGCCATCCAGAACCTTTCTGCTGAAATAGGAGAAGGAAAGGTTGTCTACTTCAATAGCAGGGTGAGCTGATTCGGTCGGGGCAGCACAACAAAAGCCACTTTCCGCTGGAGAGTGGAAAGTGGCCCAACTTTCGCGAGGCAAGGCCCAACCTCCTTTCCACACGGGAGGCATAACCGTTTCCAGTTATACCCTGCCGCCTGCAGTTTCATAGTGAAGGCACCTTAGAAAGGGCAGGTCGAAGGTCATTATGGCAAGTTTTAACAGAAATGCTGGTTCAAGGTCAGTATATAAGAGGGTGCGGAGCGTGTCAAGGGGAAGGTTTTGAACCTTTGTTCATCTTGGTGGTAAAATGTACCTGTTTAAAGGAGGCCTTCCCTGCACATAATCCTCTTGGAGGCTGACCAACGTCCTTTGGCCTGGACCCGAACCGATAGGTTCGAACAGCAGGATCCTTCGCCAAAAGGTACTGCTGTAAGTTGCCGAGCAACTTGTCTACCCACTCGACCTCTTTGTCAGCCTCCTTTTTGTGGAGGAAACAAGGCCCCGCAAAGCGAAACACAACCTGTGACGCGCTAATGCGGGGAGGTATTGCTGAATTGAAAGTCATTATCCCTGTGGCCGGCATCGGCACCCGGCTTAGACCCCAGACCCATACCGTTCCCAAAGCCCTGGTTCACGTGGCCGGAAAGCCGATCCTAGGCCATATCCTCGACTCCCTAGAGCCCATCGGGGTGACGGAGGTCGTCCTCGTCGTTGGCTACTTGGGCGATCAAATCATCGACTATGTGCGGGAAAACTACTCTTTCCAAGTCCATTTCGTTGAACAAGAAGAACGCAAGGGTCTAGGCCATGCCATCTACCTGGCTGTCCGATCCATCGGTCCGACGAATGAACCTTTCCTCATCGTTTTGGGGGACACCCTTTTCTCCGGGGATTTGGAGGCGGTAATCCAGGCCCAAGTGACGGCCATCGGCGTTAAAGAAGTCTCCAATCCACAAAACTTCGGGGTCGTTGAAATCAAAAACGGGCACATCACCCGGCTGGTGGAAAAGCCCGTCAATCCCCCAAGCAACCTGGCGGTTATCGGGGTCTACTACATTCAACATCCCCCCTTGCTGATGGAGTGCCTGGAGAAAATCATCCGGGAGGATATTCGCTCCAAGGGGGAATACCAGCTGACGGACGCCCTCCAGTTGATGCTGGAGGAAGGCGAGGTCATGAAAGCCTTCCCCGTTTTCGATTGGTTCGATTGCGGCTCCCCGGCTACGCTCCTCAGCACTAACAAGGTTCTGCTTGAGCGATTGGGCCAAGAGGTTCAGATCCCCGGGTCCATCATCATTCCCCCGGTCTGGATCGATCCCGCCGCCCAAATCGAAAGCTCCATCATCGGTCCTTATGTTTCCATTGCAGAGGGGGCCCACATCTCATCGTCCATCATCCGCAACACCATTGTCAACAAAGGGGCCCGGGTGGAAAACATCCTCCTGGATGCATCCCTAATCGGCGAGCGGGCGTTAGTCAATGGGATCCATACCGTGCTGAACATCGGCGATTCATCCAGCATCGACCTGGTCATCTAAGACATACTTTCGGAGGGCGACGGCCACCCCGTCCTGATCGCAGTCCCGAGTGATGAAATCGGCCTTGTCCTTCAGCACCTGTTCAGCATTCCCCATGGCTACAGCAACCCCGGCAACTTTGAGGAGGTCCAGATCATTATGGCTGTCCCCAATGGTCAGGATCTCCTCAGGGTCGATGCCCATTTGCTGGGCCAGCCAGAGGAGGGCCCTGCCTTTGGAGGCTTGGGGGTGGATTATCTCCAGGGAGTCTGCCCGGGAGCGGGTGATGAAAACGGCATCCCCAAGCTCCTCGAGGAGGGATGATTCCACCTGGGCCAAGACTTCCGGCTCCTCGATGATCACAATCATGCTCGGAGGGCCGACCCGGGCCGGGATGCGGGCCACATCCTCCACCAACTCCGCGGCCACCCGGAAGCGCCGGGCAAAGGCTTTGGACTTTTCCCATCCCCGATCACAATACAAGATATCCTTCACATAAGCCTTGGAGTAGACATCATGCCTAGCGGCGATCTCCAAAACCTTGGTGGCAACGGGAACTTCCAAGGGGAAATAGCGCCAAATGCGCCGATTGGGCTCTTTGATCAGGGCCCCATTGTAGTTGATCATGGGCATATCAATGCCCAGCTCTCGGGCGTAATAGACGGCGGCTGAAAACATCCTGCCCGTCGCAAAGGTCACCTGCACGCCCCGTTCCTTCACCAGGCCGATGGCTTCCTTCGTCGCCGGAGTCACTTCCTTGTCGCTGTTTAAAAGCGTACCATCCATGTCCATGGCAATTAGCCTAATCTTAGCCATTAATCTTCCTCCCTTCCCAAGGAAACGCAGCTTGGGAGTTGGCCCAAAGGATCGGCGCCAATTCTTCCAGGGGAATGCCCTTTAGCTCCGCTAAGCGAGCAGCCACCAACGATACATGGCCCGGTTCATTTCGCTTGCCCCGATGGGGCACCGGGGTAAGGTACGGGGAGTCTGTTTCCACCAGGAGCCGGTCAAGGGGGATCCCCTGGGCAACGGTCAGTAAACGCCGGGCGTTGGTGAAGGTCAAAGGGCCGGCAAAGGAGATGAAAAGCCCCATTTCCATAGCCTCCTGGGCCATCTCCAGGCTTCCGGAAAAACAATGGAGCACTCCCCCCGTCCGCTGGATGTTTTCTTCCCGCAGGACCGTCAAGGTATCGGCATGGGCATCCCGGCTATGGATGATCACCGGCAAATCCAGCCTTTGAGCAAAGCGGATGTGCTCGCGGAAAGACTCTATCTGCACCTGTCGGGGAGAATTGTCGTAGTAGTAATCAAGACCGGTCTCCCCAATGGCAACCACCCGGGGCGAGGTGCAAAGCCGGGCCAGCTCCCCAAGGGCATCGGGGGTAGTCGTCGAGGCGTCATGGGGATGGATCCCAATCGCCGCGTATACCCCCGGATAAAGGGAAGCCAGCCGCAGGCCCTCGATGGAGGAGGGCAGATCATACCCAACGGTTATGATCCGCTCCACCCCCGCCTCGCGGGCCCGCGCCATGACTGCATCTAGTTCCCCCTGATAGTCTTCGTGGGTCAGGTGTGCATGGGTATCGATCAGCCTGATCATCTTATCTTGGACCCCGCAGGCATCTCCTCATCCACCGTCAGGATTCGCACCCGTCCATCCTTGGCCGCTGCGGCCAAGACCATCCCCTGGGAGAGCTCTCCCCGGATCGTTGTGGGCTTTAGGTTGGCCAGCAAGGCCACATCCTTGCCCACCAGCTCCTCCGGTCGATAATGCTGGGCCAGCCCGGCAACGATCTGTCTTTCTTCGCCGCCTAAGTCCACCTTGAGCTTCAGCAGCTTGTCAGCGCCAGCAATCCTGTCCGCCTCGAGGACCCGGGCAAGGCGTATGTCCATCCGGGCGAACTCATCGATGGCAACCTCAGGAATGGCTTCCTTCTGGGGAGCCTCAGGGGCCTTGGCCGGAGGTTTTTCGTCTTCAATCCGAGGGAACAAGGGGCTTCCCGGACGGATGACGGTGCCTGGCGGCATCTCGCCCCAGCGGGCCTGCCCGAGCAAGTGATCCGTTAGTTCATCATCCAAGCCCAACCGGGCCCAAATCTCCTTCGCAGTGGAGGGAATAAAGGGGTAGATAAACAGGGAGATCACCCGGAGGGACTCGGCTAGGTTGTACATGACCCTGGCCAGCTCGTCCCCTTTGGACTCATCCCTGGCCAGGGCCCAAGGAGCCGCCTCGTCGATGTACTTGTTGACCGAGCCGATGAACCGCCAGATGGTGGCCAGGGCGGTGCTCAAATCCAGCTCCTCCATCAGTGAGACGAGCTTCCTCCGGGTATTGGCTGCATCCTCCCGGAGGGCCGCATCTAAGGGGCGCTCCGGTCCCGGCTCGGGCACAACGCCTTTATAGTATTTCTTCATCATGGCCGAGCTGCGGTGGACTAAGTTGCCAAGATCGTTGGCCAGATCGGCATTGATCCTGCCAACGAGGGCCTCCCAAGAGAAGTTGCCGTCGGAGCCAAAGGAGATCTCCCGGAGGAGGAAGTAGCGAATCGCGTCCACCCCGAACTGATCGATGAGGACCACCGGATCGACCACATTTCCCTTGGATTTGGACATCTTGTCGCTGTCAAAGAGCAGCCAGCCATGGCCGTAAACCTTCTTGGGCAATTCCAAACCCGCGGCCATCAGGATGATGGGCCAGATGATGCTGTGGAAGCGAACGATTTCCTTCCCAACTAAGTGGACATCTGCCGGCCAGTACTTCTGGAACATCTCTTTGTCATCCAAGTAGCCGATGCCCGTCAGGTAGTTGGTCAAGGCATCGAACCAAACGTAGATAACGTGGCCTTCTTCGATGGGTACAGGGATGCCCCAGTCAAAGGTGGTGCGGGAAACGCACAGATCCTCAAGCCCACCCTTGATGAACTGGACCATTTCATTGCGCCTGCTTGTCGGCTGGATGAACTCCGGGTTGGCTTCGATGTGCTGCAGCAAACGATCCGCGTACTTGGACATCCGGAAGAAATAGCTTTCCTCCTGCAGTACTTCCACCGGTCTGCCGCAGTCAGGGCAGTTGCCGTCGACCAGGCGGGTTTCCGGGAAGAAGGTCTCACAAGGGGTGCAGTACCAACCTTTGTACTCCCCTTTGTAGATATCCCCCTTCTCGTAAATCTCCCGGAAGATGTCCTGGACCACCCGGTAGTGGCGCTCTTCCGTGGTGCGGACGAAATCATCGTAGGAAATGTCCAGCTTCTGCCAAAGATCCTGGAAACCCTTGACGATGCCATCCACATACTCTTTGGGGGTCTTGCCCCGCTCTTTGGCGACCCGCTCAATCTTCTGACCGTGCTCATCGGAGCCCGTCAGAAAAAAGACGTCTTTGCCGTTCAGCCGATGGTAGCGGGCGATGGCATCGGCAGCCACGGTAGTGTAAGCATGGCCGATATGCAGCTTATCACTGGGATAGTAGATGGGTGTGGTGATGTAGAAGGTGTTCTTACCCAAAGCGAAAGCCTCCTCCAATTAAAATAAACCCTCCGCCCCATTACAGGGGCGAAGGGTTACACGCGGTACCACCCTGCTTTGCCATCACCTCGCGGCAATGGCCTCTTCGGGTACTTTATCAATACCCTAGCACGTTAACGGGTGCACGACCCAGGGGGTCTACCGGCACGGCCTACTTGAGATTTCAGCCTGCAGCTTGGGGGCCATCTTCAGCAGACCTTTGGCACCGGCTTGCACCTAACCCGGCTCTCTAGAACCATCCAGCCTGCCTACTCCTCCCCCGCATCGCTTTCAGCTAGATGCTTGGGATTTTAAATCCTTTTCCGTCCCAAATATAGCCGATCATCCGCCCCCTGTCAAGGAGTATCACTTGGTTTTCTCTTCGGCGGCCTCTTCGCCAAACAAACCAACGACATAGCTCAAGATCAACGCTACAATCGCACTGCCGATCACATTAACCCCGCCTAGCATCCAGCCCCAAACGCCAAGATACTTGCCGCCGATCCAGGCACCGACAATACCAGCGATAATTGCACCCCACAACTGACCGGGATACTCCCGTTTCACTAGATACGCTTCACTAATCCAACCGAGAATCGCACCAACAATAAGGATGGTGATCCAACCCACACTAGACACCTCCCTTCAATTTATGTACGATTCCCTTTGCCCGTATTATATGTTACTGTACCGTAGACTTCTTTAGTACCGGCCCAAAAGAGCCCTCTTGGGACGAAAGTTGGATTAGAAGCTAGAGCCTCTACTTGAGGGTAGGCCATAATTGGCAGGAATTATGTGCTTTTGCTTGCTATTAATATCATACCCCAGAATTTATCTGATCGCAAGGGTTCCCAGCGCAGCTCAACAAAGAGTAGGATCTACCCCAATAAAATATTGTTTGTCTTCTTTTAAAATAAAGGAATCATCCGGCAGATCGGCTAAATTTCTGGTGTCAGAGGAGGGAGACGATGAGGAAGCTGACGGTTTTAGGCTGGATATTGTGTTTGGCGGCGGTTTGGCCAGCTAAGGCTGGTCCTTTGCTCAAACAAGACATCAAGGTGGAATCGCCCGTCATTGGGTTTGCTTATGTTAAAAGCGGCGAGGCAGCGGCTGCATTTGCATCGGACAGGGATGATGTTGGCTGCAGGATAGCCCAAAGGGTCAAAGTCGATAGGGACGTCGAGTACGAATTTGGCATCTGGGTGCGGACAGTCGGAGAGCTGAAGGTAAACATAGGCCTAACAGGCGCGGGGGTAGAGCCCCATCTTTGCCTCGACCAGGCCGACTTGGATCAGGATGGTCGGCCGGTTCGGGAGCGGGGATGGGAGAGACGCTTTGTTCGGTTTACTGCCAAAGAAGACTACGTGGGCATCTACGTCTTCCTTGATGGAAATGCAAAAGGCCGGTTCTGGGTTGATGATGCATCCCTGAAAGCAGCATCCACCGGTGAGGAACTGCTGGTCAATGGGGGTTTTGAAAACGGGCAGGATGGGTGGACGGTGATTTTGCAAAATGGAGCTGATGTGAGGTTGTTCATCGATGGGATCCACGGGCCCATTCCCATGAGCCCCATCATGTCTGGCGACCCGATCATGTCGGGTGATCCCATCATGTCAGGGGACCCCATCATGAATAAGCCGCTGTTCATCAAAGAAGCCCTCCCGGGCCTGTAGGAAATCAGGGAGGGCCATTCGGGCGCAGGATCAGCGCGTCGTTTCCACCCGGTATCGCTGCCCTGGAAGAGCAATATCGATGGGACCGGAGAAACTGCGGGCCGCATCCCTCTTTTTCTTGTCCAGATCGGCTCCCGGACGAAAGTGGGTGAGGAGCAGGCGGTCCACGCCGGCTTTGGCGGCCAAGAGGCCCGCTTGTTCCGCGGTCAAGTGGGAAGAAGGCTCCTTCTGTTCTTCCGGCTCTAAGGTAGCCTCACAAAGAAAAAGGTCAGTCCCCGCGAGGAAGTCCGTAAGCTTAAGGTCAAAGCCTGTATCGCCCGAGTAGGTTAGGATCCGATCGCCAGCACTGATCTTCACCAGGTGGGCCTCCATGTTGTGCTGGGCAGGGGTGAAACTGCAGCGGAAGGGTCCGATGGCAGGGGAGCCCTCCCCATATTCCCGGAACAAGAACCCCTCCCGGTAAAAACCCATCAAATTGCCGAAGGCCTCGCAAAGGGCCGCAAGCCGCTCCGTGTTGCCTGGGGGCAGGTAGAGGGGGATTGGTTCTGGCAGTCGGCCTTCCCGGCGGGCTAAGCCCATGGCAAACCCCAACACAAACAGATCGGATGAGTGGTCGGGGTGAAGATGGGATAGGATCACCCCGGTCAATTCTTCCACAGGGCAAAACTCCTGCAGGCCGGCTGCTGTCCCCGGACCACAATCAAGGAGGATGTTAGCCCCTTCGCCGCGGATTAGGTAGCCGGGACAGGCCCCTTGGGCCCCGGGGAAGGGGGAGGAATTGCCGATGATAACCAGCTCCAATATCTACACACCTCATTTTCATTGACTAGGTTTGGAAATCCTAGTATAATTTAACCAAAAGATGGTACAACCAAAACCAGAGGGGGGGTTTAGGTTGAAATCCACAGGCATCGTCCGTAAAGTCGATGAGCTTGGCCGGGTTGTCATCCCCATCGAACTGCGCCGCACTTTGCGCATCAAAGAAAAGGACCCGTTGGAGATCTACGTCGATGAAGGAAACATCGTCCTGAAAAAATACGAGCCCGCCTGTGTTTTCTGCGGCAACAGCGAAAACATGACCAGCTTTCGAGGCCGAAATATCTGCCTTGACTGTCTAAAACAGCTCAAAGACAATTCCTAGCCCATCTTCCCCCGTCCAGGCAGATCGATGACCGCCCGATAGACTATTCGCTTTGGTATGCCCAATTCGGCCGCTGCTTCTTTGATGGCTTGTTTCTTGTCCATTACTTCCATTAGGACAACTACCTTTTCCCGGATCTGCTCCTGACTAAACGTCCTTTCTTGGCCGCCATCCCGGTCGCCTTCAATAACTAGGACCATTTCACCCCGTCGGGGACTGGCTGTCAGCTCCGCTGCAATCTGGCCGGGAGAGCCGACTAGGACCTCTTCGTAGATCTTGGTCAACTCCCGCAGGAAAGCCACCTTTGCGTCGGGCCAAACCTTGGCCAGGCTTGCCAAGGCGGCCTCGATCCGGTGGGGCGACTCGTAGCAGACAACTCCCCGCCCCGATTGCCGCAGCTCCATCAGGAGCCTTTCCCGCTCTCCGGCCCGGCGGGGCAGAAAACCCGTAAAGGTGAACTGGGTCATACCGAGTCCGCAGATGGACAGGGCGGTGCTTAAGGCACTAGGCCCAGGCAGGGGGATTACAGGGAACCCCCGTTTGCGGGCCTCGGCCACCAGCATCGGACCCGGATCGGCAATTCCAGGGGTGCCGGCGTCACTGACCAGCACCACCTTGCCGCCCTCCTTTAGCTTCTCCATGATCACCGGCAGCCGCTGCTTTCGATTGTGCTCATTGTAGCTGATAAGGGGAGCGGCAATATCGTAGTGGGCAAGGAGCACCCTGGTCCGCTGGGTATCCTCCGCGGCGATCAAGTTGGCCTCCCCCAGGATGCGCAGGGCCCTGAGGGTAATGTCCTCCAAATTGCCGATGGGAGTGGCACATACATAAAGTTCCCCAGCCATTCACTCAGGACTCCTTTTTCGACGACTTCTTTTTCTTCTTGCGGGGCCGACGACGCCGACGAGACTTCTTCGTTGGCTTCGGCGCCTCTTCAGCGGCCGCGGATTCGTTTGTGTCTTCCTCCGGCACAGCTTTGGCCGGCTCCTTCTCCTTTTCCTCCCGGGCTTTCTCCTCCCGGTAGAGCTCCGTTTCGAATTTGAGGCAGCACATGAGGCGACCGCAAATGCCGGAAATCTTGGTGGGGTTCAGGGAGAGGTTCTGCTCTTTCGCCATCCGGATGCAGACGGGCTCGAAATCCCCCAGAAAGGTCACACAGCACAGACTCCTCCCGCAAGGGCCCAGTCCCCCGATCATTTTGGCCTCATCCCGCACCCCGATTTGCCTAAGTTCGATCCTGGTCTTGAAAACCCCGGCTAAATCCTTGACCAGCTCCCTAAAGTCCACCCGGCCATCGGCAGTGAAGTAAAAGATGATCTTAGCATTATCGAAGGTGTACTCCACATCGACCAGCTTCATGGGCAGACCGTGCTTGGCGATCTTGGCCAGGCCAATATCAAAGGCCCGGGTCTCTTTTCCCCGGTTTTCCTCTAAGTGTTCAAAGTCCTCCTCCGTCGCCCGGCGGATGACTTTTTTGAGGGGTTGGACAACTTCTTCTTCCGTCACCATTTTGGGGCCGACAACCACTTCCCCAAATTCCAGCCCCCGGGCTGTTTCCACAATGACGTTGATCCCCGCCTCCAGCTCTATATCATCCGGGTCGAAATAGTAGATTTTCCCGGCTTTTTTGAATCGCACGCCAACGACTTTGACCATTACACCACCTCTTTTTCCAAGGTAAAGAATATGTCTTCCAGTAGAAGACGGAGATTGACATTGCCAGCAAGCTTGGACCGGCAGCCCTCGATGCTCTCGAGGGCCCGCAGGAGCTCCCCGGGAGCGTACCTTTGTGCTTGGTTGACTAGTTCCGGAAGGTGATCGCAATTAACCACCAAGTCCTTGCGATCCGTTGTAGCTAGGACCAGCAGGTCCCGGTACCACAGCAGAGCCATATCTAAGAAAAGGTCCACCTTCTCCCGATCCTTGGACCACTCTTCGGCAAGGGCAAGCACCCGGGCCCCGCCCACCCCCGGGAAAGCCCCCAGGTCTCCAATGATCCTTTCCCGCTCCTGCCAGTTTTCATCCTGAAGGAGCCTTTGGGCCTCCCCCGGTCTTCCCCCCGACAGAAAAGCCGCTGCCTGGGCCTTGTTGGGGGGCGCGCCCTCCTCCTGCAATCGATCCTGCAGGACGCTAAGGGGTATGGGCCGGAAGGGAAGGACCTGGCAGCGGGATACCACTGTTTTTGGCAAGGACTGGGTGCTCCGGCAAAGGAGGATGAAGACCACCCGGTCCCCCGGTTCTTCCAGCATCTTCAGGAAGCTGTTGGCCGCTTGGATGGTCATGGCCTCCGCTCCATCGACGATGCACACCCGATAGCTCCCCAGGTAGGGGTGCAAGGATAAGACCTGCTGGAGGGAGCGTATCTGATCGAGCTTGATGGAAGCCCCGTCGGGAACAACCCGGTGTAGATCCGGATGGTTCCCCCCGGCATAGGCCCGGCACCCTTCACACTCCCCGCAGGGCTTAAGGATATTCACGCTGCAGCTAAGGGAGGCTGCAAGGGCATCAAGGACCTTCTCCTGGCCCAGGCCCTCCGGACCGGAGAACAAGTAGGCATGGCCCAGACGGCCCTTTGCCAAAGCCTGCTGCAGCACCTCTTGGACATGTTCCTGTCCTATCACCGGTTCCCAGCCAAGCATTTCAATACACCCCGCTAAAAATAAAGGTCAAGGAGGAGGCCCCGGATCTCATCTAGCATGGCAACTAGGGCCAAACCCTTCTCCTGGCTCCGTAGAAAGCCCTCAGCCAGCTCCGCTAGTCTTTCATCGACGCAGCGCACCAAAACGTAAACCCGCCTGCGCCCGCGTGCATCCATGAAGCCCCGCTCTTCCAGCCGGTGGGCCCGGGCCAGGACCCTTTGGAGAAAATCCCCCACCGCCGCTTTGTATTGTTCCAGCAGTTCAAGGGAGGGAGCCTCAAGGAGCTTCTCCGCCAGCTCATCTACCTTGGCCAACAGTTCGTCTAAGGCCTCCCCATCCCCCCGGGATGCTTCTTGGAGCTCCTGGGCGAAGGGGACGGGCCGGATGGCGGCCCTTGTCCGGGGCGATCTGGATTCCTTGGCCGTTGGACGTCTTTTAAAGGGCTCGATTTTCATTTCCTCTAGCCCCTTCCTGGAATTCGACTGGCAACCAACTCGGCAATGCGCCGGTGAACCGCCTTTACATCTCCTTCTGCGGAGATGAGGTGCATCCGTTCAGGAAAGGCCGCACAAAGCTTTTGGTAGCCCTCCCGAACCCGAGCCTGAAACTCAAGTCCCCGGCCTTCGATCCGATCCCTTTGGGTCCGGCAGGCAGTGCGGGCTAGGGCCGTCGCCGGTTCCACATCCAAGACAATGGTGAGGTCGGGGAGCAATCCCCCCGCGGCCAATTCGTTGGCCTGATCGATCAATCTTAAGTCTTCACCCAGGCCATAACCTTGATAGGCCAAGGATGAATCCACATAGCGCTCACAGACGACCACCTGACCCGCAGCCAAGGCAGGGCGAATCACTTCGGCCACATGCTGGGCCCGGTCGGCGGCCATGAGCAACAGCTCGGTCCGACTGGCCATTTGCCGCCAGCGGGGATTGAGGACCAGGGCCCGGATGGCCCGGCCAATCTCCGTTCCCCCAGGCTCAACGGTATGGAGGCCGGGCCGTCCCTGCTCCTCCAAGAATTCCAGGAGGAGCTTGGCCTGGGTTGTTTTCCCGCCGCCGTCGGGCCCTTCTAAAGTAATGAAAAAACCTTTCATGGCGCCTCTCCTAATCCCTTCCCATCAGCTGGGCAAGGAAGCCTTCGATTTGGGTAACGGTATTGCTCCGGATGATTTCAATGGGAAGTCCTCTCTGTTCAGCTTCCCTTAGACCTTTCGGCATCTTGCGATACTGTCCCTTCAAGGTGAGGACCAGATCTGCATCCCGCAAATCGCCAGTCAAGGTCACCGCCGCCCCTGTGTTGCTGATGGCCTTTTCGATGCGGTTGCGGCTCACCCCGTAGGGAAACAGGCGGTAGTTGACTTTTTGCACCGCCGGCAAGGAAGGTTCACTCCCTGGGGTGATGGTGATTTTGCCCTTGTCATCCCGCATCCGCACCTCGGGGAGGACCATGGCCCCCCGCAGGAGGGCATCAACGGTGGAAGCCACATTCCGATGCACTACCAGCAGATTCCGGCCGCGGATTTCCACCACCACCTCGAAGGTGGGCGGGGCCTTCCGCTCCAGAACGGTCTTTTGGGAGCCCCTCTTCCGGGCTTCTTCATCCCCCAGCGTGACCGCCTGGAGCCCCCCCAACAGGTCCACCAGGGTCGGATTGGCCATCAGGCTCTCCAAGGTGGTGCCGTGGGCGGTGCCGATCAGCTGAACTCCCCGCTCCGCGATGGTGCGGGCCGCGGCGGCTTCCTTTTCCGTCCCGATCTCGTCGATAACGATCACCTCAGGCATATGGTTTTCAACAGCTTCGATCATGACTGCAGCCTGCTGATCGGGATGGGCCACCTGCATCCGGCGGGCCCGGCCGATGGCCGGATGGGGGATGTCCCCGTCCCCCGCGATCTCATTTGAAGTGTCCACGATAATCACCCGTTTGTCCAGTTCATCGGCCAGGACCCGGGCCACTTCCCGGAGCATGGTGGTCTTCCCCACCCCGGGCCTGCCAAGGAGGAGGAAGCTCTGCCCCTCCTCCACCACATCCCGGATGATGTCGATGGTCCCGAACACAGCCCGTCCAATCCGACAGGTCAGTCCCACCACATCTCCCCGCCGATTGCGGATGGCGGAGATCCGGTGGAGGGTCCTTTCAATGCCGGCCCGATTGTCGGATCCGAAATGTCCCACCCGCTTCAGGACGTAATCGATGTCCTCCCGGGTGACAGCGTCAAGGTTCAAAGAACGAAATTCAGTGGGCAAACGAACTTCCGGCTGCCGGCCCAAATCCAGCACTATCTCCAAAAGATCCTGCCGATCCCCCATCTTCACCACTTCTTGGCGGACAGGGGAAGGGAGCACCTCAAGGAGCCGGTCCAAGTCGTCGACGATTTCTCTTTGATTCATACTGTTACCGCCCCCATTCCCTCTGCTAGTATTATACCGGAAATCGGCTAAGCAACTACCGCCACCTCGGCCAGGGAAGGGTCATCAACGCCGCGCACCTTGACTTGGCAGCCCTTAAGCAGGCGCAGATAGTCGAGGATTTCTTCGGTAAAGACTTCTCCGGGGATGATGATCGGGCTTCCCGGGGGATAAGGGGCGATTATTTCCGCGGCGGTCCGGCCGAGGGCCTGATCCAGGGGCACCTTCACCCGCGGCCGGAAGAATGCCTCCCGGGGAGATAAGGATCGGGGCGGGATGGCCGGAGGCCTGATCTCCTCGCCCAAGAGCCTGGCCGCGGCCTTTCCCCCATCGGGAGGGGGAGTTGCCGTAAGCTTCTCAAGCCCGGCGACTAAAGCATCCACCTCTGCCGGGCCATCGGCATAGGTCAATAGGAAGAGGACGGTCCACCAATCGGCCATTTCCACTTGGATCCCATACTTTTTTAAAAGAGAGGCAGCCTCCCAACCGGTATAGCCTAGCTCTTGGACGCAGACCACCAGCTTCGTCGGATCGCAGCGGGGAATCAGACCCGCCTTGACGTAATCAGGGCCGCAGATGGACAGACCCGGCAGTTCTTGAATCCGCTCCTGGGCCTTTCGGGCAAGGTTAAGGGCCTTGTCCCAAAGCTTTTCGCCCTCCTCCATCTGGGCCCTGGCTCCATCAAGGCTGGCCAAGAGCAAGGGAGACGGACTGGTGCTAAGAAGCAGCTCGACAGCCCTACTTAAACGATCGGGGCTTTTCCCTTGCACGTGCAAAAATGAGCTTTGGGTGAGGGCCCCTAGGATCTTATGGGCACTATGGGCCACCAAATGGGCCCCCAGCTCGCAGGCTGAAGGAGGCAGACTGGAACTTAGGGCCAAGTGGGGTCCGTGGGCCTCATCCACTAAGACTAGCTTCCCCTGGGCTTTGACTGCATCGATGAGGGGAGCCAGATCGGGGCAAAAACCCTGATACGTGGGATAGACGAGGAAGGCCCCCTTGGCCTTTGGATGCTCCTCCCCCGCCTTCTGCCAGTGATGCATGTCCCACCCTAGGGGAAGGCCCAAATGGGGGCACCATTTTTCCGGGATGAAAACAGGCTCAAGTCCGGCTAAGATCAACCCGGCCGCCGCAGCCAGATGCATGTTCCGGGAAATGAGCAGCTCATCCCCGGGGGAAAAGGCTCCCATGAGCATCGCCTGGAGGGCGGAGGTGGTGCCATTGATGAGGAAGTAGGTCCTGTCCACCCCGTACAACCGGGCTGCCAATTCTTCCGCCCGGTCAAGCAAAACGTCTGCATCCTCCATGCCCCCCACTTCATCACCCACATCGGCCTGGAAGCACCTCTCCCCTAAAAGTAAAGACAAGGGAGCATATGCCCCCTTGCCCTGCTTGTGCCCAGGAGTATGAAAGGCCGTGGAGGCGCTGTCTATGTACTCGAGGACGCCTTCTAAGTAGGGGATGCTCCCCCCTCGCAGCAAAATTCATCACCCCGATAAGACCAAATGGTCTTGATTTTCTCAACCAACATCCCATAGAAAGGGTCCGTCACCTGGGCCTGGGCTATGCGTTCCTCGCAGGCCGTGCACAGGTAGTGCCCCCGGATGATCAGGGCTGTCCCCACCAAGCGGCCGCACACAAAGCATTGTTTTCCATCAGCCATCCTCTTCACCACCCGTTCACCAGCCTATGCCCTAAGCACCGGTAAGGTGACATGTTACTATATTTACACAAAAACGGCCATCTTCCTGCTCTAAGGCCTTCGCAAGCCCCGCCGCGGCGGGAGGAGGCAATAAGGTCCCGGGTCGAGGGGAGGCAAGCTCAGGGAGCACCTTTCCGTTCGTCGACAGTCCCTGATCTTGCCGGCGGGTCGTAAGCGGCCAATTACACGTATTATGTAACATAGGATACCTCTACCCGATAAGAACCTCATTATCCTTCTCCTTTCTTGCTATTCTTGCGTTATACTCTAATATTACTCTCAGGGTGAACTCGTGTCAAGTGTGGGATTACTCCCGCGTTTGCTCTCTTTTCGTTTGACGGGATAAGGAGCCTATGATAATTTAAAGAAAGGTGGGGGATTTGACTTTGCTGCCAGCCCTAATGCCACTGCTAAAGGAGAGTTATGCATGAAAACGGGGATGACCCTCGGCGAGAAGGTAAGGTACCTGCGCAAGAGATTAAACCTTACTCAACAGGAGCTGGCTGGTGATGACTTCACCAAGAGCTTCATCAGTCAGATCGAGAAGAATGAAGCAAACCCTTCGTTAAAAAGCCTGTATATCATTGCCGAACGGTTGAATAAGCCCGTCAGCTTCTTCCTCGATGAAAGCGTGGGGGTGGATGAACTGGAAAGATCCCCCAAGGTAGACCAGTTAAACCTCATGGGACAAAGCTTCACCCGGGAGAAGAACTGGTCCCAGGCCATCAACTGCTTTGAAGAAGCCCTCTCCCTTTGCTCAGCCACCGATTTCCAACGGAGGGCCACTTGTTTGTACAACCTCGGGGGGGCCCTTTGGCAGAGCAGCAGCGCTGCGGCGGCCACAGGCCGTTTGGAGGAAGCAGCCCAGGAGTTTCAAATGGCCGGCGACGGTACAGGCCTGGTTAACACCTATAACTTGTTGGGCGTCATCCACGCCCATCGGGGCCAGTGGAACCGTTCCGTGGAATACCTCCAGCAGGCCTTGGAGCTGATCGACAACCGGGAAGCGGCGGATGCCTATCTGCGGCTGCGGATCTTGACGAATCTGGGCCTGGGACTCTGCTTTTTGGGCCGGTACGAAGAGAGCATGGACCAGCTGCACCGGGCCCTTGAGCTGTCCGATGAGAATACCGATTACTACAAGTTTGGGGACCTCCAGATGGCCCTGGGCTACATCCATAAGCTCCGGGGCGAGCCGGAAGAAGCTCTAAGGGCCACCACAAGGGCGGCCGACTTCCTCCGGGCTGTCGGACCCCCGGCGCGGTTAATCGACGTTTATGTGAACCTGGCCGTCATTTACCGGGCCCGCAATCAACCGGGGGACATCGAGAAAGGACTGGACTGCCTCAAAGAGGCCGAGGCGCTGGTCGAAGAGCACGGCTCAAACAAGAACCGGGCCAATATCCATGAGGAGTACGGCCGACTGCTGGCCGCCCAGGGAGATCACCGTCGGGCCATCGCCGCCTATCAAACGGCCCTGACCCATCAAGGGGAACCCGCTCGGAAGACCAAGCTCCATCTGGCCTTGGCCGCTGCCCACCAAGGCATTGGCGATCGGGACAAGGCGGCTTGGCATTTGGGCCAGGCAAGTCTGGCCCTGAAGGACATCGCCCCGGCGGAAGGGGACAAGGACCTGGCCGAGCTTTATTCGGACTTGGGGCTTTTTTACCGGGAGTTTGGCGATGCCGAACAAGCTAATGTGTACCTGGCCAGGTCCGTTGAGCTTTACCGGAAACTCCAATAGCTATCTGCGATGGACGATTTCACCGTCGATGAGGACCATCCGGCAGCAGCTGCGAACCTCAAAGGGATGGCCGTCAAAAAGGGCTA
>JAAZLZ010000137.1 GCA_012799075.1 Bacillota bacterium | reverse complement strand
GGCTTTGCTTTGGTTGATGAAATGCTGGGCAAAGACCGGGATCCAAAACTGTCCTTCTCTTACTTCCGCTTTTAGTAAAAAGGAGGAAACAACATGTCTCTACTAACACCTGCCGAGCTTGCGGCTCTAAAGAAGTTTGACTCGCCGACCATCTCCAATGCCATCGAGGGCTTCAAGGTAAGGCCTCGAAATGAGGGCTTCATGGGTCCGGAAATCAAGTGCATCCAGGCTGTCGATGAGCCCGTTGTGGGCTATGCCTATACTGGCAAGATTTCGGCTGTTAAGCCTCCGACCGATGCTGAGAAAGCATTGCGGTTTGACTACTGGAAAGGTGTCTTGGCCAGTCCCAAGCCCACCATTTCCGTACTCCAGGATGTGGACCCGGAGCCGATCGGCTCTTTCTGGGGAGAGGTAAACGGTTCCATCCATCGCGCCTTGGGATGCATCGCCACCATCACCAGTGGAGGCGTACGGGACTTGGATGAGGTGCGGGAAATCGGCTTTAGCTATTTCGCCAACTGTGTGCTGGTATCCCACGCCTATGTTCATCTGGTGGAAATAGGCTGTCCCGTGGAAGTGGGGGGACTTTTGGTTCATCCCGGCGATTTGCTCCATGCCGACAAGCACGGGGTAGTCTTAATCCCCAAGGAGATTGCCAAGGAAGTAGCCGCGGCCGCAGAGCGGGTGGTGGCTGCTGAAGAACCGGTAATCAAGTATTGTCGGGAGAAGTTTGACGGTGGAATCGATGTGGAGAAACTGCGGGTATTGATGGAAGAAATGGGTCGCCGGCGCGGTTAATCCAGTAACTGCCAGAAGGATGCCCTTTCCCATTGTCGAACAGGTCATTAGCAACCTAACCCAGGCCGTCCATACATTGGACGGCCTGGTTAGAAGTGGGGGTAAGGGACATCAGCAGGCTAATCCGACTAGGGTTGATCGCTTTACTGCTCGTTGGGCTGACGGGTTGTTCCTTTCTGGACAGTCCCGGGGGGAAGGTCTATGTACCAGGCCCCGACATCGAGGCACCGCCCGAAAGGCCCAAGGAACCGGACAAGAATCTGGATGTAACCGATGGATTCGATTTTCCGGTGGGGGACAGGAATGGAAGGGGTTGGGGAGTTACTGGCTATGCCTTCCTCGACTGGAGCACCTCAAGCAATTCCTTCCATCCGGGCGAAGACTGGAACATCCCGGGGGCCGGAAACGCCGACTATGGCCAACCGGTGTACTCCATCGCCAACGGGCGGGTGCGCCATTCCCTTTGGAACTCCGCATTGGGGCACGTGGTCGTCATCGAACATCAGCTGCCCGATGGGACTAAGGCATGGTCCCAGTATGCCCATCTGGCGGAAAGATGGGTCGTTGCGGGGGAAAAAGTGGCTCGTCGCCAGCAAGTTGGAGCGGTGGGGCGGGGTCCCAATAACCGATTCACTGCCCACCTGCACTTTGAGATTCGTCGGTATGACTTGGCAGCCAATGCGTGGCCCCGCACTAATGGGGTGGCTTGGCCAACCCAAAAGGTGCAGCAGTATTGGCTTCACCCTTCGGCCTTCATCGCCAGGCATCGACCTTCCCAATAATTTTGTATCGGCTTGGGCAAAGCTAAGCCCGGGCTTGCAAATAATTTCACTAAGGACGACCTTACAGGCAGGAAACCGATGTATCGGCGGATAATGTTTTAAGTGGATCCAATATCTCGGATCACATTAGCGAGGGAGGGCTGCTCGGTGTCAATTGAAGGTCTTGGCAAGGTGAACAGCTACAGGACCCTGCAATCCCTAGTCTATGAAAACATGAGGGATGCCATACTCAGCGGTCGCCTGGCACCGGGGCAGCGGGTGGTGGCGGCGAAAATCGCCGAGGAAATGGGTGTTAGCCGGATGCCCGTGAGGGAGTCCCTGCGGCGTTTAGAGACCGAAGGATTAATTACGACCGTTCCCCACAAAGAAGCTGTTGTTCGCAGGCTTTCTGCCAAAGAAATGGAAGATATATACTCGGTGCGCCTAGTGTTGGAAGGCTACGGTGGAAGGCTTGCTGCCCGGCGGATTACCGCCAAGGAGATCGCCAAGCTGGAAGAGCTGACGAATCAGGCGGAAGAGCTGCTGGCGCAAGGTGACTATTGGGGCGTTCAGGAGGCCAATGAGCGTTTCCACAAGTTGTTCTTTGAGGCCAGCGGGTCCGAAGTGCTGTGCGAGTTGTTGCGGAACCTTTGGTCCCGTTGTTATGCCTACCGTCATTTGTCGGCGGCCATGGGCAAGCGGGAAAGGATTGCAATCGAGGAACACCGGGAGATTATTCGTGCTTTGGTGGACAAGGATGGGGACCGGGTGGAGAGGCTCGTGTGGGAACATACTGAAAAGGCTGTCGAACCGCTGTTGCGGCGGTTGAAGATAGAAGAACAAAGGGAGGAGGGTTACCGTGCCCAAGAAGAAGGTGTTGATCACCCAGGCCATCCATGAAAGCGGTGTGGAGCTTTTGGAGGGCGACTTTGAGGTGAAGGTAGCTGACGATTACTCTGTTGAGGGACTGAAGAAAGAAGTCAAGGATGCCTATGCAATCATTGCCCGAACCGCTCCTGTTCCCAAGGAAGTCATCGATGCGGCTCCCAATTTGCAGGTGATCGGTCGACACGGTGTTGGCGTGGATAATATCGATGTGGCCGCGGCCACAGCCCGGGGCATCCCCGTCGTGTTTACACCCAACGCCAATGCCTTGTCCGTTGCCGAGTGGACCCTGACGGTAATTAGTGCTTTGTCAAAAGGATTGTTGATTTATGACAAGGCCACCCGTCAAGGACAATGGGGGCGGCGGAACGAGTACACCATTATTGACCTTGATCAGAAGACCCTAGGGTTGGTGGGCATTGGCCGGATCGGCAGTCTGGTGGCAGCCAAAGCCCAAGGGGCCTACAACATGAAGGTCTTAGGCTACGACCCCTACATCAAGCCGGAGCGAGCCGAGGGACTGGGCGTATCCTTGCGCGACTCCCTGGAAGAGGTTTTGCGGGAATCTGATTTCGTCAGCCTGCACCTGCCCCTCACACCGGAAAGCCGGGGATTGATCAGCAAGAAGGAGCTGGCGCTGCTAAAGCCCACAAGCTTTTTGATCAATGCCGCCCGGGGTGGTATTGTCGATGAGGCCGCTTTGGCAGAGGCTCTCAGCACAGGGAAGCTGGCTGGGGCCGCATTGGACGTTTTCACCCAGGAGCCGCCTCCCAAGGATAGTCCATTGTGGGATTTGGACAATATCATCGTTGCCCCCCATATCGCTGCGCTGACCATTGAATGCGTGATCAGGATGGCGACGACTGTCGCCCGCAACGTCCGGGACGTCTTGGAAGGTCGAAGACCTGAGTTTGTGGTGAATCCGGAAGTCTATAAATAAGAGGAGGGACCCTTGTGACAGGCAAAGAGCTTAAGGCAAAGCTGAAGAGGGGAGAACTGGTCCTGGGGACGATGGTTTCCGAGCTGCGCACTCCGCAGGTGGGCCAGATGATGGCCAATGCAGGATTTGACTTCATGTACATCGATATGGAGCACTCGCCGTCGAACATGGAGACGGTTGCCGACATGATCCTCGGGGCCCGCTACGCGGGGATTGCCACCATCATCCGCACTCCGGGGCTCGATCGCTGTGCCTTGTCCCGGCCTTTGGACAGCGGCGCCGATGGGGTGCTTGTTCCCCAGACGGAAACTAGGGAAGAAGTAGAGCAGATCGTTGAATGGACCAAGTACTATCCCATTGGCCAGCGGGGGATGGCTTTAAGACGGGCCCATAGCCACTACGACAAGGTGAAGGCCCAACAGTACTGCCCAGAAGCTAATGATTCGACGGTAGTCGTCATCCAGATCGAAAGCAAGAAGGCCATTGATGATCTGGAGCAGCTTGTATCGGTGGAAGGTGTGGACGCTGCCTTTGTCGGTCCTGCCGACCTATCCCAGACCTATGGACTCCCAGGCCAACCAAACGATCCTAAGATCCTTGCGGGTCTGGAGCGTTTCATCAAAGTCTGCCAGGAACATAACGTAGTCCCCGGCATTCACGTCTATGACCCGGACAGCTTCAAGAAGTGGTACGATGCGGGCATGAGGTTGTTCGCCTATCGAAATGATATTAGTATGCTGGCGGATACGGCAGCCCAGTGTGTGGCTGACGTCAAGGGGATGCTTAAGTAACATTAGATTTTTCGACGGAGGTGCGAAGCATGTTGGAAATCAAAGGGATTATCCCGGCAATGGTAACCCCCCTCGATGGGGAAGGCAAAGTCAATGAGAAGGAACTGCGCAAGCTGACCAGTCATCTGATTGAAGGCGGCAGCCATGGCTTGTTTCCCGTGGGCTCCCAGGGTGAGTTTTTCTCCCTGACCTTTGATCAGAAGCGGGAAGTCATGGAGATCGTCAAGGATGAAACCAAGGGCCGGATTCCCATCTACGCCGGCACCGGCGCTTTGACCACCAGGGAAGCAATCGAGACGACCCAGTTGGCGGAAGAGGTGGGCATGGATGCCGTCTCGGTTATTACCCCCTACTTTCTGAGCCCCAACGAAGATGAGCTTTATGAGCACTTTGCTGCAATAGCCCGGAACACCAACCTGCCGGTGCTTCTGTACAGCAATCCCGGCCGCACTGGGGTCAACATTTCGACCAAGTTGTGCCAGCGCTTGTCCAAGATCGATAATATCGTCGGCATCAAGGACTCCAGCGGTGACATGAGCCTGACGGGTGAGTACATCCGGCTAACGGACGATGACTTTGCCGTCCTGGCTGGCAGAGACACCTTGATTTTGGCTACCCTCCTCTACGGAGGCAAGGGATCGATTACCGCCACCGCCAACGTTTGCCCATCTTTGGTAGTGGAAATCTACGAGGCCTTCGTGGTCGGTGACTACAAACGCGCCCTTGAGGCCCAGTATCGCTTAGCGCCTTTGCGCATCGCCTTTGGACTAGGGACCTTCCCGGTCGTCATCAAGGAAGCTCTAAAGATGATTGGCATTGATGCGGGACCGGCCATTAGGCCCGTTGGCCCCATGGCCGATTCTAAGCGGGAAGAGCTGCGCAAGGTTCTCAAAGAGATGGGATTGCTTTAGGGGTTGGCATCGATGCAGAAATTCACGATTCCCTGTGGGAAGGATAGTCTCGAACTGAGTCTGCCCGATGACGTGGACGTGCAGTTGTTGCTTTCCAATCCTGCCGAGACTGTCAGTGATGCGGAGGCGGCCGTGAAAGCGGCCGTCCTCAATCCCATTGGCTGTCTACGTCTGAAGGATTTGGCCCGCCCCGGTCAGAAGGTGGCGATTATCGTCACCGACATCACCCGGAAACTTCCAGAGGAGGTCATCCTGCCCATTTTGCTTGATGAACTGGAAGCGGCGGGAGTTTCCATGTCCGATGTGAAAGGGGTCATCGCGACCGGCACCCATCGCCCCAACACACCGGATGAGATCATTGAAATGTTTGGTCGGGATGTCTATGAACGGATTGAGTTCATCAACCATGATGCCTACAACAAGGAACAGCTTGTCTACCTGGGTAAATCCGCGCGAGGCATTCCCCTGGTCACCAACAAGGTTGTGGCCGAGGCCGATTTGCGCATCTCCACCGGTGTTGTGGAGACCCATTTGTTTGCTGGCTACAGCGGTGGCGTGAAAAGCATCGCGGTGGGGGTTGCCGGTGAAGAGACCATCGGAGCCACCCACAATCCCGAAATGCTTCAGCACCCCAGCACCCGGCTCGGTGTAGTTGAAGGCAACATTTTTCGGGAGTTCCTCACCGAGGCCACTAAGGCGGTTGGGCTTGACTTCATCGTCAATGTGGTCCAGACGGGGGATAAGCGGTTGGTCAAGGCGGTCGCGGGGGATCCCGTGGCGGCCTTCGAAGAGGCGGTCAAGATCGCCAGAAGGTTGTATGAGATCCGGATCAACCATCAGGCTGACATCGTGGTTAGCTGTGTCAGCTATCCGAAAACCCGTGACTTGTATCAGGCCACCAGGGCGGCTAATACCGTGGTGTTTGGGCCGAAGCCCGTCGTCAAGCAAGGAGGCAAGATCATCATCCCCACACCTTGTGAAGACGGTTTAGGCCATGAGGGGTATTACCGCTTGATGAAGGATGAACCCTCCGTCGATGGCCTGGTTGACAAGTTGCAGCGGGAAGGTTTTGCTCCAGGTGAGCAAAAAGCTCTTCTTCTGGGCAAAATCCGGCAGTGGGCCGAACTAGTCGTGACCGACTGCCTGATCAAGCCTGAGATTCTGCGGGAGCTGTTCATTACACCTATGGGCACGGTCCAAGAGGCCTTAGATGCTGCTCTAGCGGAAAACAGACAGGCGAAGGTCTACATCATTCCCGACGGGCTCCTTACCCTTCCCATCCTTTCCTAGGTTATTTCCCCTCTTAAGGGGGAATAATCGGATGCAAGGGGGTGAGACCGTGACCACCGATCCGGTCTGTGGAGCCCGGGTAAAAGAGGACCAGGTTGAGGTCAAGGCCGAGTATGACCGCCAGACCTACTATTTCTGCTCGGAGGAATGCAGAAATAAGTTCCTTCGGGAGCCGACGAAGTACTTGGCCTAATGTGAAGCCCCCGTCAATTGACGGGGGCTCCCTTATTGTGCGCCCGGCAGGGCGCATCCACTTGGGGGTGAAAGTCCCCTACAGGCCCGACAGGGGGAACTGTTAGCCGGACGGCAAGGGTGCCCATCGCGAGGTGGGATCTGAAGGAAGCCGCAGGCAAAACGAGGGCCTGATGAACAGAAATCACATACGAGGCGATCACGCTGGGCAAGAAGGCAACTATCTTCAAAGGCCCATACCTGTACGGAAAGCGTGAACGTATGTGTGGCGGGCATAAGCGGGAAGGTGGATGCGCATTACCCGGGGAGGTCTGTTGACCTGCCACGTGCTACTGTCGCTGAGAAGCGGCGGGATGGGTCGACAGAAGTCAGCAGACGGCATAGTAGGCCCGTCGACCGGGCTGAAGGCCAGAACATGCAGTACCGGGCAGGAGCCTTGACTTTCGCTAGCGGAGGAGGAGTAGACGCGATGGCTGAAATGCCGGAGTCCCTCTCGGAAAATAGCAGACGGAATCCGCAAACATACGAGATGGGAGCACCAAACGCTGAGGCAAGGAAAGGGACCTCCCACCCGGAAGGGTCGAGACTGATGGAAGCAGTGGTCGAACGCGAGAACATGGCGAAGGCTTTGCGCAGAGTGCAGGAAAACCAAGGGGCTCCAGGAGTGGACGGAATGACCGTCGATGAACTCCTACCTTACCTGCGCCTGGAGTGGCCTCGCATCAAAGAAGAGCTCATGAATGGGACCTATCAACCAGGACCCGTGCGGACGGTTGAGATACCTAAGCCGGGAGGAAAAGGGGTTCGGATGCTTGGAATCCCGACAGTGGTCGACCGGCTCATTCAGCAAGCGGTGCATCAAGTGCTGTCACCGATCTTCGAGCCGCACTTCTCGGAATTCAGCTATGGATTTCGCCCGGGACGGGGCCCCCGTGATGCGATCCTGCAAGCAAAGGCATATGTGGCCTCCGGTAAGCGATGGGTAGTCGACATGGACCTGGAGAAGTTCTTCGACCGGGTCAATCACGACATCCTCATGGCGCGGGTGGCCCGACTGGTCAGCGACAAACGAGTGTTGAAGCTGATACGCCGGTATCTACATGCTGGCATGATGCAGGACGGGCTCGTATCGGTACGCAGGGAGGGAACTCCCCAAGGCGGTCCGCTTTCACCTTTGCTATCCAACATCCTACTGGATGATCTGGACAAGGAACTGGAGCGACGAGGGCACAGCTTTTGCCGCTATGCTGATGATTGCAACGTTTATGTGCAGTCCCAGCGCGCGGGGGAGCGAGTGATGGAGTCGCTGACAAAGTTCCTAGAGAAGAAGCTAAAGTTGAAAGTAAACCGGGAAAAGAGTGCGGTGGACCGACCATGGAAGAGGAAGTTCCTCGGCTACTCGATGACTGCCCACACCACTACGCGTCTTAAAGTGGCCCCGGAATCGGTTAAGCGCCTGAAAGAGAAGATTAAAGGGCTCTTCCGCAATGGCAGGGGACGCAGTCTGCAACGGACCATCGATGCCTTGACCCCGCTCCTTCGCGGCTGGAGCAACTATTTCCGGCACGCCGAGGTAAAGGGCACGTTCGAAGAGCTGGACGGATGGATTCGGCGCAGGCTTCGGTGCATCATCTGGCGTCAATGGAAACGGACCTACACACGGGCGCGCAACTTGATGAAACGCGGGCTGACAGAGAAACGGGCGTGGAGGTCAGCCACCAATGGGCGAGGCCCATGGTGGAATGCCGGGGCCTCGCACATGAACCATGCCTTCCCAAAGTCATACTTCGATCAACTTGGACTCGTGTCTCTGCTTAATTGGTATCGACAATTCCAGTGTACTACATGAACCGCCGTGGTACGGAACCGTACGCCCGGTGGTGTGGGAGGTCGACGGGAGCAATCCCGTCACCTACCCGATAGGGCTTGAAAGCGTTGGTGACCGTGGTTGCCGCAACCTCCTTCGTTGAGCTGGCGATCTCCCCACCGCTGGCAGAAAGCTCCTGGACCGCCGCAGCCACATCCTCCAGCTGCAAAGGGAGCTCATCGATTTACTGCCGGATGCTTGCAAAGGCGGGGGTGGACCCTGTCGGACTTGGCCAGGGGATCGCGGGGGGGTAAGCCAGTCCCATCTCAGCGCCTTGGAGCGAAGGAAGAGGGTTCCATAGATGAAGCTTGCCGCTTTCCTGGCAAGCTTGGAGGAGGATTAACCGTTAGGAAAAGAGAGACAGCTCCTAAAAAATAGGAGCTGCCAAAACGCTTCCGCTAATGGGATCCCGCCGGCTGAAAAACGAGGGGCACCATTTGGAAAAGCTCCGCGATGTGCTCCCTCTGCGGGTCAAGGATGGCTTGCAGGCTGATGCCGACTAGGGCTCCGAGGAAGATCCGGGCCAGGTTGTGATGGGAATGGTCCGGGTTTTCCTCGTCAAATAGCCGCTCTTCCAGAGTGCTTGCCAGATCGGCAAACAGGGCCTGCATTTGAGGTCGAAAGCTTTCATCCCATAAGCTCAAGTTGGCCAGATCGAAAAATAGGCGAAGGCCGGCGGGATCCCTGTCAAGCTTGTCCTGGAAGAAGGAGCTGACCCTTTGGAAAAGTGACAGGGAGTCGCTTGGGTCTTGCAGCTCCTCTTCGATTTCAGCAATGTACTTGTCGGCGACAAACCGGAGAACCGCAAGGAACAAGCCTTGTTTATTGTTGTAATGATAATGCAGCTGGCTTAAGGCGACGCCTGCTTCTTGGGCGATCTCCCTGAGGGAGACCTCGGCATAACCCTTGTGGGCAAGGCAGTGGTAAGCTGCTTCGAGTATTGCATCCGATTGGGGACGCTTCTCCGTTGCATCATTCATCCGGCGCAAACCTCGCTTTGCCTCTTTGCTTTGCGCTCTTCCCAAATCGGCTGGCAGACCTTGCGCCATGCATGGCAATGGGCATCGAGGGCATCGGCCAGCTCACCATCGAGCAGCCGGGCCGCATCGGGATAACTCGGGTTTGCTCCCGATTCGGCAATGATCTGGCGTAGTTTTTCCGGCCGGTCGATGATGGGACAAGGCATCAACATGTTATCGTCTAACTGGTGCTTCTGATACGCCTTGAATAGGGGTGAACTTAGCACCTCGAGCAGCGACTTGTCCTTGATGTTGTCCATGGAGAAATGGGCAAAGGCGCAGGGCTCCACCCGGCCGTCTGCGGTGATGTGGAAATAAAGGCGTCCGCCGGCAATGCACCCGCCTGTCATCTCCCCGTCATTCCAGAAATCAATCAAGGGGAAGGACTTCTCATCTCGGATAGTGGCCACTCGATCGACGAGCCAGCCCCTTTGTTCAGGAGTGATCATCAAGTCCATGTTTGGCTGACGACCAACGGGGACGTAGTGGAATGACCAGGCGTACAAGGCGCCCTTGGCCATCATGTGGTCAATGAATTCATCGGAGAAAAGGGTAGTCGCGTTGTGCCGCGTGGTGGTGATGCTGTAGCCAAATAGCACTCCCCGGTCCCGCAATAGATCCATGGTGGCCATGATCTTGTCATAGACCCCCGGTCCCCGACGCTTATCCGTATCCTCCCGCCATCCTTCCAGACTGATGACTGGGGACAGATTGCCCGTTGCCACCAGAGCATCAGCAACCTCTTCATCGATTAGGGTGCCGTTGGTGTAGACCATGAAAGCCATGTCCGAGTGCTCTTCGGCCGCCCGCAAAAGGTCCTTGTAGGCAAAAGGTTCGCCGCCGGACAAAACGATGAAGTAGATGCCGAGCTCCTTAGCTTCCTTAAGGATCCTGTCGAGGGTTTCATAGGGCAGCGTATTGACCTGGTACTTTCCGGCCCAGCATCCGACGCAGCGCAAGTTGCAGGCCTCCGTCGGGTCGATCAGGATCGTATAAGGTACGTTGATGCCAAGTTCTTCGCTCAGGGCAACGTGCTTTGGAATCCCCCACAGGGAAGCCCTGACGGCCAGGTTCATCAAAAACCCTTTCCTATAGTTAGGATGAATCTGAGTAAGGGCCTTGCGAAGATAGACTTCCGTGCTGGGAATCTCATCTAACCGAGTCTCGAAGTTGGTGATAATTTCTTTATGATTGGGCGCAATGGCTAATGTCTTGCCGATGGAAACTAGGTTTCGGATCCTCTTCTCCGGATCCTTAGCCAGGTAATCAAGGGCAAGGTCGATGAGCTTCTCCGTGCCTTTGACCTTCCATCCATTGGGAGCTGGCAATGACGACAACCCCTTTCCGTAATAATTCGGACGTCCGTCCGACTCAATTATACCATACATCCTTCCCACAGCAACCATAGATTTTGGACCTGGCGGTATACCCCAGAGGTGATGATAACACCCCCTAAGAACCGAGGATAACCCCCATCGTCTGCAGCCCTGGTCCAAGCGCCTAAGGGAAGAAACGGTTTTGTTCCCAGGGGTCGTCCCTCGATAACGTGGACTATTTTATGATGCGCATCACCAGTTATCCCGATTCTGCTTGCGACAGTGCCTTTAGGGAAGTATTGACGGGAATTTCCTTTGGGTGTTAAACTGGGTTTAGCTAACCGGAGCGGGGTGGGGGCATGTGGTGGATATTCGCGGCCCTGATCGGCGGGAGTTGTCTGTCGGTGTTGCTGCCGGCCTTTGCCGGAGGTGCATGGAGCCCCACTAAAGCTGAAGTGATGCACTCGATGCTCGAGAGGGCCCGGCTAATGCCAGGGGAGACCCTGTGGGATCTGGGGGCCGGCGATGGCCGGTTCCTTGTGGCGGCCCTGCAGAGGGGGGCCATGGTGGTGGGCGTTGAGATTGACCCGGTCCGCTGGTTCATTTGCTGCCTGCGGTGCAGGGGGTTTAAAGGTCAGGCCCGGGTCGTCCGGGGCAATATGTTCAACATCTCCCTGGAAGAGGCCGATGTGGTCACCTTTTACCTCTCCCAGGCGGCCGCGGATAGGCTCCGGGATAAACTGGAACAGGAACTCAAACAAGGTGCCCGGGTTGTCTCCTACCGCCGCCCTATCCCCGGGTGGCGGTCCAGCCAGATTGACGAGCAAAACCGGGTATTTGTCTACGTAATCGGAGAGCACGACCCGGGGGAAACGAGGGAATGTCTTGAATGAGTTTGATTGGCGGCGCATCAGCAAACAAGCCCTGGGAGCAATCCTGGTCACCTGCCTTACCCTAGGCCTCATCCTAGCCAAGACTTGGCGGCAGCCATCCCGGAAGGTTCTCACATCCTTCAGCTGGAAGCACCTGGGATTGGCTGTTTGCTTGTTGATCCTGTCGGCCGTGGTGGATACCGTGCGGGTGAAGGTGATGGTCCGGGCCGCGGGGGAGCGGGTCTCCTTTCTAGTTGGGCTGAGGACGGTTCTTGCCGGCTATTTCATCGCCGCGGTCACCCCCTTCGTAGCGGGAGGCGCCCCGGTGCAGGCTTATTCTCTGTACTTAGGGGGAATTCCCCTGGGCAAGGCCACCGGCATCGTGCTAGTCAGCGGCTTTCTGGCCCAGTGGCTGCTGACCATCATGGCTGCAGTCTTGGTCTTCGGCTTTGGACTGCAGGTAGGTCCAACGCCCATTTTACAGGGGATCATCAAACTGGGGGTCTTGGTCTACGCCGTGGGCTGGGTAGTCATTTTCTACTTGGCTTGGAATCTGGAAAAGGCGACCCCGATTGTGGAGTGGTGTTTTCGTCTGTTGGTGAAGGCGAGGATAGTATCCGAGTCCTGGGTGCAAGGAGCCGTCGCCAAGACAACATCATTCCTGGCGGAAGTGGCAAGGAGCTTTCAGGGCGTTTTCTCCGGAGGTTTTTTTTATATGCTCCTGGGGGGACTTGCTTACCTGGCCATTTTCGCTTTAAACTTCACCGTCGCGCCGGTCCTGATGGCGGGGCTGGGCAGGGAAGTGGATTACTGGCTGTTGATGGCTTTGCAGGTCCCCGTTTATCTACTGGTATCCGTTGTTCCCACGCCCGGCGGCAGCGGGGGTCTGGAGGCGGGACTGGCAATGATCATGTCCCACCATCTAGGCGGTCATGAGCTGGGGCTGTTCGTTGCCGGATGGCGCCTGCTCATCCTATACTTCCATTTGATCAGCGGTGGATTGGGACTTTTGGCCGTGTTTGGCCCAGGGAGGAAAAAGGGGGGCAGCAGCTAGCCCCCCTCCCAACTACCAAATTGTGTAGCCCCCATCGATGAGTACGATGTGGCCGGTGATGAAGCTTGAGGCGGGAGATGCCAGGAAGAGTGCCAGGGGGCCGATCTCTTCCGGTTCGGCGAACCGCCCCATGGGGGTCATGTCCAATGCTTCCGTACCCTGTTCCGTAGGCATCCAAGGGAAGTTGAGGGGCGTTTTGAAATAGCCCGGGGCAATCGCGTTGACCCGGACGCCGCTCTTGGCCCATTCCGCGGCAAAACCCTTGGTGAGCAGGTTCACGCCTGCCTTCGACGCGCAGTAAGCGCCCACGGGCCGGTCCTTATTGATGATGAAAGCGGACATGGAGGAAACGTTGACTATCGATCCGGATCCCTTGGCGACCATGATCTTGCCTGCCTCCTGGCAGCAAAGGAAGGTGCCCCGGAGGTTTACCTTCATGATAGCATCATAGTCCTCCACGGGAAGCTCCAACAACTTGTTCCGGCGGTTGATCCCTGCGCTGTTGATGAGGATGTCCACCGTACCCCACGCATCGACTACCTTGGCCACCATGGCCTTGACTTGCTCCTCATTGCTCACATCTACCTGTACAGGCATGGACTGGCGGCCAAGGCCCTCGAGCTCCTTAGCAACGTTCGCCGCGGAATCCGCGTTTAAGTCCGCGATGGCCACATCGGCCCCGGCCTGGGCCAAGGCAGTAGCCATAGCCTTTCCTAGTCCCTGCCCACCTCCGGTTACAATGGCTTTCTTACCGTCAACTCGAAATGCATCTAGTACGCTCACCGGTCGGGCTCCTTTCGTGTAATGGTCTAATTACAGAGTTCTCATCTAAAACGGAAAAGCCTTCCCCGAAGTGAACTTCCATCACGTTTTCACTAGTATTGTTCCGGATAAGTGGAGGAGGTATTTGTCCGCGGAAGGAGAAACACGTCTTGATTGGTCCAGACTAAGGGGGTAGAAGAATGCTTGCCATTATCAATGGCCGTGTGATGACCATCACCCGCGGTGAATTGGAGCCGGGGGTGGTCTTGATTGAGGGGAAAAAGATCAAAGCCGTCGGCCAGGATTTGTCCATCCCCCCCGAGGCCCAGGTGATCGATGCCTCGGGCTGGTATGTAATGCCGGGGATGATCGATGCCCACAGCCATCTTGGGGTTTTGGGGGAGCCGTGGATTTGGAGCCACGATGATGTCAACGAACTTGTCGATCCAGTTACTCCCCACCTAAGGGCCATCGACTCCTTAAACCCTGATGATGTAGCCTTTAAAGAAGTGGTTGCCGCGGGGATTACCACGGTGTACACGGGGCCGGGAAGCGGCAATGTGGTGGGCGGTACGGGCATTGCCATCAAGCTGCGGGGCGTGAGCGCCGATGAGATGGTCATCCCCAACACCGAGGGAATGAAGATGGCCCTGGGGGAAAACCCAAAACGGGTTTATGGGCGGGATCAGAAAAAGTCCCCCGCCACCAGGATGGGCAATGCCGGGCTCCTCCGGGAGTCCTTGGTCAAAGCGGAGAATTACTTGAACAAGAAACCCGACGGCGAAAGGGACATCAGGCTTGAGGCCCTGTCCCGGGTTTTGACCCGCCAGCTCAAAGCCCGCATCCATGCCCACCGGGCCGATGACATCTTGACGGCTTTGCGGATCGGGGAAGAATTCGGCTTGGATGTGGTGATTGAACATGCGACCGAGGGCTACAAGGTGGCGGATATCCTGGCTGAAAAGCAAGCACCCTGCGTGGTGGGGCCAATGCTCATGGGGCGTTCCAAGGCGGAGCTGCAAGAGGTGAATATCCGCAATGCCGCGCTGTTGGTCGAAGCTGGGGTGAAGATCGCCATCCAGACCGATGCCACCTCAGAGACCCGCTGGCTGCCCATCGAAGTGGGCGTGGCCATCCGGGAGGGGCTGCCCGAAGAAGAAGCCTTCCGGGCGGTGACCATCAATCCCGCGACCATCATCGGCGTCCAGGACCGGCTAGGCAGCATCGAACCGGGCAAAGACGCCGATTTAGCCCTGTTTGACGGCCATCCCTTTGAGGTTCGCAGCCGCTGCCGGATGGTCCTCATCGACGGTGAAATCGCCCATCGCGGATAGCTATTG
>JAAZLZ010000136.1 GCA_012799075.1 Bacillota bacterium | reverse complement strand
TTGATCGAGGCAGGGAAGATCGACGCTGCCCAGATGGTTACCGACCGCTTCCCCTTGAGCCAATTCGAAGAGGCCTTCAAGGTGGCGGCTGCGGGCAATGGCGGCAAAGTCGTCCTTTATCCAGGCAAGTAGGTGACAAAGGAGGGCCTCGGGGGGTGCCGCCGGGGCCTTTTTTATGAGTGCGCAAAGGAGGAAGGCCCGTGGTGGATCGACACTTAGGGGAGGCAGCAGTAGGCATTCTAAAGGATTTAGTAGCCATCCCCACCTATGACGGGATCGAGGAAGCTGCCAGGTATCTCGAAAAGCGTCTTCAGGCCGTAGGGGTCCAGTGTCAAGTTGGGCAGAAGGAAGGAAAGCCCCTGTATCTCTTGGCCGAGCTAGGCCAAGGCGAGCCTTCCCTGATTTTCAACGGTCATATCGATACGGTGCCCCCCGGCCGGGAGGATGAGTGGCAGCATCCGCCCTTTGCCGGGGTTTGCCAGGATGGGCTGCTGTGGGGCCGGGGATCGGCCGATGCCAAGGGACCGCTGGCGGCTCAGGTGGCAGCCTTTGAATCCCTGGTGGGCAAGCTCCCCAAGGGGCGCTTGGTGCTCATGGCCGTCGGCGAAGAGGAGCGGGGAGGCCTTGGCACCAAAGGGGCCCTGGCCGCGGGGGTGAGGGGCCAAGGGGCGGTGGTCGGTGAACCGACGGCTCTCGAGGTCCACGTGGCCCATAAGGGGGTCTTGAGGGTGGCAATCACCGTCCGGGGCAAGGCGGCCCACGCCAGCAACCCCCAAAGCGGCTCCAATGCCATTATGGGGATGTCCCGGGTTCTCCCCCGGCTGCAGGCCCTGCACCAAGAGATAACCACCCGGTGGGAGGACTTCACCGGCAGTCCCTCGTTGGTGGTGACCACCATCGAAGGGGGTCGCGCTTTGAACATGGTGCCGGACCTATGCCGCATCGCCATTGATCGGCGATTAATCCCCGGAGAAACGGGGGGAGAGGCCTGGCGGGAACTGGAGAAGGTGGTGGAAGAAGAGCGGGCCAGGGGACTTAGGATATCCATGGAGGAGATCCGCACCATCCAGTCGGCCTACACCGATCCCCACTCACCCATCGCCAAGGTCCTCCAGGAAACCATTACCAAGACGCTAAAGCGGCCAGCGAAGGTGGCGGGCTTCAACGCCTGCAGTGATATGAGCTATTTGAACCAGGCTGGCATTCCTACCGTCATCTTTGGTCCGGGGAACATTCAGCAAGCCCATCGCTTAGATGAATTCGTCGACCTGGAAGCTGTCAGGGCTTCGGCGCGGGTGTATCGGGAGATGGCCCTGAATTGGCTGGGAAGCTAACTTTATGAGGAGGGGTTCAACATGTCGAAAAGCGTAGCAGTAGTCCATACGGGTCCTGTGACAATAGAGCCCATCAAACAGCGATGCAAGGAAGCAATGCCCGAGGTGCGGGTCATCAACATCATGGACGACAGTCTCCTGAATGACTGCCGGGCGGCAGGCTGCTTGACCAAGGCCGTCACCCAGCGCATGTGCCAGTATTTCATCATTGCCGAAGCAATGGGTGTCGATGTCATTTTCAACGCCTGCTCCTCCGTCGGGGAAACGGTGGATGTGGGCGAGCAGCTGGTTTCCGTTCCCATCGTCAAGATCGATGAGGCCATGGCGGAAGAGGCCGTCGATTTGGGGACCAAGATCGGGGTAGTGGCCACAGTGCCGACCACCCTGGATCCAACCATCAGGTTGATTGAATCCAAAGCCAAGGAACAGGGCAAGAAGCTGGAAATCACCCGGGCCCTTTGCTCGAAGGCCTTTGATTTGCTCTTGGCCGGCAAAGCCGACGAACACGACCGGGAGGTCATGGAGGAAGTCAAGAAGCTCAGCGCCAAGGTGGATGTGGTCGTCTTAGCCCAGTGCTCCATGGCCAGGCTGGTGCCCCTGCTATCGGATTTGCCGGTGCCCGTCCTAGCCAGTCCCGATTCCGGCGTTTGGCGGCTGAAGGAGGTACTGGATTCTCTGTGATGGGTGGTAAAGGGGGTTCTTTATCGTGAAGGGTTGTCACGGCCGCATTTTGCACATCGATGCAACCGAGAGTCGTTATTGGACTGAATCGTTGGGTGATGAGATTTATCGCCGCTATCTGGGGGGCAAAGGATTGGGGGTCTATCTCCTTCGCCGGGAGGTGGATCCCCAAACGGACCCTTTGGGACCGGGCAACAAGTTGATCTTTGCCCTCGGTCCCCTTAACGGCACCCGCATGTACGGCATGTCCCGCTATGGGGTGTTTGCCAAGTCACCCTTGACGGGCCTTTTCGCAGAGTCCTACTCAGGGGGCTATACGTCTCCCGCGATGAAGGCCGCGGGGTATGACGCCATCATCCTCCATGGGCAGTCCCCCAGCCCCATCTTCCTGGAGATCAGCGATGAAGGGGTCAAGTTCCATCCGGCAGAGGACGTATGGGGCAAGGAGACCAACGCTGCGGAAGACGCCCTCCTGGAGAAGGTGGGCGTCAAGGGGGCCCAGGCGATTGTCATTGGTCCTGCGGGAGAGAACCAGGTGGCCTTTGCCTGCATTCAAAACAACTGCTACCGCTGTGCCGG
>JAAZLZ010000135.1 GCA_012799075.1 Bacillota bacterium | reverse complement strand
TCGCTTTGATGGCGGGTAAGGTTCACCGTGAGGTAATCCCGGGGAGACAGTCCGTAATCAAGCTGGGTCCAAAAGGACCGGCCCTCGTAGTCGCTGTTTGGCCGGTAGCCTTGGGAGGTGGACAGGTTGGAGCCGAGGGCATATCCCAAGGGGCCTGATCTCCCGCGATAGTCAAAGCCGAGGGAGACTGTATCGTACTGGCCGACGGTGAGCCTTAGCTCACCTCCTTGGGGCCCATCGCCCCTGGTGATGATATTGACGACGCCCCCTAGGGCATCGGCGCCGTAAAGGGCCGATGCCGGTCCTTTGATGACTTCGATCCGCTCCACCATCGCCAGGGGAAGCTGGCTTAGATCCACCTTCCCCGATCTGGGCGAATTGATGGGTTTGCCGTCGATTAAGACTAATACCTGCTCCGGTTCTGAGCCCCGGAGCTTAACATGCATTTGGCTGCCTAGGGGGCCGTAGTCGGCCGCGGTGACGCCCTCGAGGCGGCTTAGGACATGGCCTAGATCCATGGCCCCCATGGCCTGAATCTCATCCCGGGTGATGAGGGCGATGCTCACCGGCGCGTCTTTGATGTCCTGGAGGATGCGGCTTGCGGTCACAACTAGAATCACCGGCTCATCTTCGGCCAAAGCGGCTGGACAAAGGACCAGCAGACATAAAACAACCAGGGCTAATTTGCCTAATGACTTTACCATTTGCTTGCCTCCCATATAATGTCATTAAGAAACCTCCAACGAAGTTGGAGGCTGGATGGATGAATAAAGGACCACCCCCTATCCGCGTAGGCAGTACAGTCGCGACTTTGAGGACCGGTCTCCTGGCTTAGGTTCATCGCCCCTTGCGCCTTCCCAGGTTTACCCCAGTGGCATTGGCAAGGTGCTCACCCTTACAGTGGCGGGACCGCGCTGGATTTGCACCAGACTTCCCGTTTTCCGCGCTGCGGAAATCCTCCGAGTCTAAACTTATGTGGTTGTGCAAGCAAAAACCCGTCCCTTCGGGGGGACGGGGGCTGCCCAAGTAAAATACACCCATCCTTTACCGCGAAGGCATTGGTGTTCTTCAAACGGGCGGGTCTCCTGGCTCAGGTTCATCGCTGCCCTTGCCTTCCCGGTTTCCCAGTGGCCAAGTTAAGGACAGCTCACCATTACAGTAGCGGGACTGCTCAGGAATTCCACCTGATTCCCCTGTTCCCGTTTGGCGATCTTAGTTTTCGCTTGTGACTGTGTTTCGGCATGACCAAGTCGATTTCCTTGGTAAGTTTTTGTCCCTGCCCGGGATTATTTTGCTGTTGGGCCGAAATGAGGCAAGGAAAATGTTGACATCCCCGCCAGACATGTTATAATTTCTCCCAGACCGACCGGTCGGTCGACTCCAAGGAAAGGACGGATCAAATGAAAAGACTGCGTTCCCATATCATTGGGCATCCAAAGCTCTTCATTACCTTGCACCTGATCGTTACTCTGGTTTTCTTGTACTATGGGCTGGATTTGGAGATCCACGATGACATCTTGAACTATCTGCCGGACAACGAACCTGTTGTCGAAACCTTCAATGAGATCGGCGACACTTTCAACGGCAATGAGGTGGGTGTGGTCATTGTCGAAGGGGAGGACGTCTTCACCAATGAGGCCCTAGCCCACATCGACCGGTTAACCGATGAGTTCCTCAAGGTCGATGGGGTGGCCTCTGTTACCAGCTTGACCAATGTGATGGACATGCGGGGCGATGAGGGCATGCTCCATGTGGACCGGCTGGTGGAAAAGGATCGGGTCTACTCGCCGGAGGAGCTCGCTTCGCTTCGGGATTATGTGATGGATAAGGACCTGTACCGGGGCAATCTCGTCACCGAAGACGGCCGCTACAGCTTGATCATGATCAAGCTCCAGCCGGAGGCCGAATCGAAGCAAGTGGTGGAAGACCTGCGGGAAGCCTTGTTCGCCAATGAGGGCTCCTACAACCACTATTTGACGGGCACCCCCTTCATTTCCAATTACGCGGACCGTTCGGCCAAGGGAGATTTGCGCAGGTTCATGCCCACCATTGTCTTGCTGGTGGTGTTGGTTTTGTTCTTCACCTTCGGCAGCCTGAAGGGAGTATTGCTGCCCCTTGCGGCCGTGGTCATCTCCGTCATTTGGACCATGGGGCTGATGGTCATGGTGGGCCGGGAGCTGTCGACGGTGGGCATCAGCATCCCCGTCATCCTCATTGCTTTGGGGAGCGCTTACGGCATCCACGCGATGAATGAATACTACGGCTGCGTCCGGGGAGAGGAGACGAAGAAAGAAGACCTGATCAGGGCCATGGACCAGGTGGGCGCTCCTTTGCTTCTTTCCGCCCTGACGACCATGGTGGGCTTTGCTTCCCTGACCACCGCAGAGCTGACCCCCATCAAGGAGTTTGGCACCTTCACCGCCTTCGGCGTGTTTGCCGCCTGTGTGACGGCCTACTCCTTCATTTTCCCCGTCTTGGCCCTCCTCCCCTACCGCCCCCAGAGGCTTAAGGAGAATGGGAGCAACCGCTTTGAGCACCTGGCCGACTGGATTTTCCCCAGACGGAAGGGGATCGTTGCCGTTGTCAGCGGCATTGTTCTTATCTGTTTGTTCCTCATCCCCACCCTGCGCTTCGATACGGACTATGCCAATGCTTTTCGGGCCGGAGCCCCGGCCAAGGTGGCCATTGACCTGGCCAATGAGCAGTTCGGGGGGGTAAGCATCCTTCAGCTCCCTGTGGAGGGAGACTTGAGGAGCCCCTTTGTTCTAAGCCAAATGAAAGCCCTTTCCCAGTCCTTGGAGGAGTTGGGGATCAATAATGTGATGTCTTACGCGGACCTAATCCAGGAGGCCAACAAGACCATCAATGAGCTGGATGAGCTGCCGGCAACGCGGGATCAGGTTGCTTCATTGGGCCTGTTCTTGGAAGGCCAGGAACAGGTGCAAAGCTATGTGACCCCCGATTACAGCCAGGGCCTCATCGTGGGGCGATTCACCAAAACCAGCTCGAAAGAGATGGCCAAAATCAATCAACAGGTAAGGGAGCTGCTTGCCGAGCTGGACTGCCATGCTTATGTCATCCCCAAGGACAGCCCCGATGAAGAGCTTTCCTGGCTGGCAGAGGCGATCTTGACCGATCAGGTCACTGATAAACTCCGTGCGGGCCCTTGGGAGGGATCTGCACCTTCAGCAGAAGATCTGCGGGATCTGGTGGATGAACTGGCAGCCTTCACCTTCCCCCGCTTCCTGTATGAGGATCTGGACATGATAGACGAACTCGCCGCGGATTGCCTGTCGTATCTGCCCTTGACCGAGGGGACCCATCAAAGGGTCCTGGAGGCTCTCTTCGGCGGCGCCGGAGTTGATGACTTGGCGGATGTCCTAATCGATCTCAATCCCGAACTGGATCCTTTCGACTTGGAGGATGAAGCCTACCTGCTGTGGGATGAGCTCCAGTGGGCCTATGAAGACGCCAAGCTGGAACGCCTGGAAGAGGCCGAGGCCAAGCTGGAAGAATGGGGAATCGGTCTTTCTCCGGCAGCCGTTTCCGGCATCCTCACCCAGGCTTGGGCCGGGGAGGTCTACACCACGAGCGCACCCGACAACCTGAAAGGAACTCTAGCTGAGGACAGCTTCACCATCGAGCTTTCCGGAGCGCCCGTCATCTACGAAGTGGTCACGGAAAGGCTGCAGCGGAGCCAGTTCATCAGCTTGTTGTTGTCTCTGGTCTTGGTATCGCTGCTGCTGATGGCCCAGACGGGGTCGGTCATCCGAGGGCTGACGGCTTGCGCGCCGGTCATGATGACGGTCCTGATCAACTTCGGAGTGATGGCCATCAGGGACATCCCCCTGGATGTTGCCACCACCATGATCGCAAGCGTAGCCATTGGCACCGGGATCGACTACTCCATTCACTTTGTCAGCCGCTACCGGAAGGCGATAAGTGAGTCAGGGAATGTGCCCCATTCCCTGAGGCGAACCCTAGGCTCAATCGGGACCGCCATATCGTCCAACGCCTTGGCCGTTGCCGCAGGGTTTTTGGTCCTGGTCCTGTCATCCACGGTGACGGTGGCCTTCTTCGGGGGGCTGACAGCCTTCACCATGGTCGTAAGCGCGATCTTAACACTAGTCTACTTGCCTGCGTTGTTCACTCTGGTGGAAAGCAGACAGCAAGAAAGGAGTCGGTAATATGCTGAAACGATGCGGTGTTATTCTGCTTGTACTTGCTTTGATGGGCAGTCCCGTCATGGCCATGACGGGCCAGGAGGTCATCGATCGGGTCAAGGATGAATACGGGGATTTCCAAAGCCAAGCGGTCACCATGGTCTTGAAGACCGCCGATAAGAACGGTCCCATTAATGAACGGGAAGTGCTGCTGCTGACGAAAAAGTACGGGGAGAAGGAAAAGTCCCTGCTAAAGTTCCTGGCTCCGACCGATGTGCAAGGGGTGGGCCTCTTGGACCAGGGGGACGATGTGATGTACATGTACTTGCCCGAGTTCCATAAAGTGCGCCGCATCGCGGGCAGCGCCAAAAACGGAAGCTTCATGGGGACGGATTTCACCTACCGGGACTTGAGCTTGATCAATTACGATTCATCCGACTATGAATCGGAGCTGATCGATGAAGATAACCAGGTCTATGAGCTTGAGCTCATCGCCAAGGACCAAGAGGAATCGGGTTACGAGAAGATCCTCATGACGGTCCGCAAGTCCGACTTCTTCCCCACCAAGCTGGTTTTCTACAACAAGGAAGGGAAGCTGCAAAAGGAGCTCTTGGCCTTTGATGTGACCCAGTATGGCAAGTACAAGTTCCCCAAACGGCTGGAGATGAACGATTTCCTCTCCAGCCATCGAACCGAGGTCCTGCTCAATGAGCCGGAGTTCGATTTGGACCTGAAGGATGACTTGTTCACCACCCGGACCCTGCAGCGCAGCAGGATCCGCTACTAGGAGGGAGAGAATGAAACGATTAGGTGCACTCGGACTGGTTGTCGTTCTTCTCCTTTGCCCCGGCGGCGTCTTCGCCGCCGAGGTGACAGGGGAGCTCAAAGGGGAGGTCCGGATCCCTGTCGAAGCCGACAAGCCCTGGGACGAATCCTTTGGCACCTTGTCCTTGCGTCTGGAGACCGAGGGAGACTTGGACTTTGGCTGCTGGAAGGCCACCATCGACAGCCGGTATGACAAGATGATTGATAAACTCGGCGATGGATACGATGATATCGCTGCCTTGGAAGATGATCTCACCTTCAAGATCGATGAAGCCTACGTCTCCATCTTTTCACCCCTGGGAGCCGATCTAGACCTGCGCCTAGGCAAGCAGCACGTCAAGCTAGGCACGGGGGATGGGATCACCACCTGCTCCCTATTGGAGCCG
>JAAZLZ010000134.1 GCA_012799075.1 Bacillota bacterium | reverse complement strand
TGATGCGGATCATGACTCCTTCCTCGGAGATGAGGACGACTTCATCGTCTTCATCCACCACCTTGATCCCCGCCACGAGCCCCGTCTTCTCGGTCCGCTGCAGGGTTTTGACCCCTTTGCCGCCCCGGTTGATGCGGCGGTATTCATCAAGGAGAGTCCTCTTTCCAAAGCCGTTGGTGCTGACAACCAACAGCTCGGCTCCTTCCCGCACCACTTCCATCCCCACCACCTCATCATCCCCATCTAGGGTGATGCCCTTGACGCCCCGGGTCACTCGGCCCATGGCCCGGACATCCTCCTCAGAGAAGCGGATGACCTGACCAAGACGGGTGGCCAAGAGAAGATCCCGGCGGCCGTCGGTGAGTTTAGCCCCCACCATCTCATCGTGCTCATCCAAATTGATGGCGATGATCCCCGTCCGGGGACTGTCAAAATCGGTTAAAGCCGTCTTTTTGATGATGCCGTTTTTGGTGGCCATGACCACATACTGCTCCTGCTCCCAATCATCCACGGCCAACACGGCTTGGATGGACTCGCCCGGTTCGACCTGAATGAGGCTCATCAGGGAAGTCCCCCGGGCCTGACGTCCCAAGGGGGGCAGCTGATAGCCCTTCAGCCGGTAGACAAGTCCCCGGTTGGTGAAGAACAATACATGGGCATGGGTGCTAGTGATGAACAAATGTTCGACGAAATCGTCGGACCGGGTGCTCCACGCGGTGATGCCCCGTCCGCCCCGCCGCTGACTGCGATAGTCCGTCAGGGGAAGGCGCTTGATGTAGTTTTGCCTGGTGATGGTGATAATGATGTCTTCTTCGGGGATCAGATCCTCCGTCTCCAGCTCCACCGCGGTCGGGGCGATCTCCGTCCGGCGGTCGTCCCCGTATTTTTCCCTGATCTCCAGCAGTTCTTCTTTGATGATCCCATACACCTTGCTCACATCACCTAGTACTTCCCGGTAATAGGCGATATCTTTCAAGAGGGACTGGTATTCTGCCTCGATCTTGTCCTGCTCCAGGCCCGTCAGCCGTCGCAGCTGCATATCCAAGATGGCCACGGCCTGGCGCTCGCTGAGTGTATAGCGCTCCATCAGCTGTTCCTTGGCCACCCCGTCGTTGGGGGCCGCCTTGATCAGCTCGATGATCTCATCGATGTGGGCTAGGGCGTTCCTGAGGCCCTCCAAGATGTGGGCCCGATCCTCGGCCTTCTTCAGCAAGAACCGGGTCCGCCGGACCACAACTTCCCGCTGGTGGTCCACGTAAGCTTCCAAGACCTCTTTCAAGGTCAAAACCATGGGCTCCCCATCCACCAGGGCCAGCATGATCACCCCGAAGGTTTCCTCCATCTGGGTATGCTTGTAGAGTCGATTGAGGACCACTTGGGGCACGGCATCCCGCCGCAGTTCCATGACGATCCGCATCCCCTGCCGGTCCGACTCATCCCTCAGGTCGGTGATCCCTTCCAGCCGCTTCTCCCGCACCATGGCCGCGATCCGTTCGATGAGGTTCGCCTTGTTCACCTGGTAGGGAAGCTCCGTCACCACGATCCTGGTCTTACCATGGGCCAGCTCTTCGATCCTGGCCCGGGCCCTCATCCGGATCCTTCCCCGGCCGGTTTGATAGGCCTCCCTGATTCCGTCCTTGCCCAGGATAATGCCCCCCGTGGGGAAATCGGGCCCCTTAATCACTTTGTTCAATTCTTTGATGGTAATGTCGGGATTATCAATGAGCTTTATCAACGCGTCGATGGTTTCCCTGAGGTTGTGGGGCGGAATATTGGTCGCCATGCCAACGGCAATGCCCGCCACCCCATTGACCAACAGGTTGGGAAAGCGGCTGGGAAGGACGCTGGGCTGTTCTAAAGACTCATCGAAATTAGGAACAAAATCGACGGTATCCTTGTCGATGTCCCGAAGCATCTCCATCGCCAGGGAAGAAAGCCTAGCTTCCGTGTAGCGCATGGCCGCAGGGGGGTCCCCGTCCACGGATCCGAAGTTCCCGTGCCCATCCACCAACAGACAACGGATGGAAAAGTCTTGGGCCATGCGGACCATCGCATCATAGATAGCCGAATCTCCGTGGGGATGGTACTTTCCCATGACTTCGCCCACGATCCGGGCGGATTTCCGATGGGGCCTGTTGGGCCAGAGGCCCAGTCCGCTCATCCCATATAAAATCCGGCGCTGTACGGGCTTCAGCCCGTCCCGGACATCGGGCAAGGCCCGTTCCACGATGACGCTCATCGCGTAGGTAAGATACGATCTTCGCATCTCCTCTTCCAGGCCTACAGGTATGACTTTGCCTTTTCCCATCTCTAATGCCATCTATCCAACCTCGATCCTTCAGTGCTTAAATATCTAAATCGCCAACTTCCCGGGCATGCTCCTGGATGAACTCCCGCCGCGGCTCCACCTTCTCCCCCATCAGGGTGGTGAAGATGGCATCCGCGGCCATGGCATCCGTCAGCCTCAGTTGAATCAGGGTCCTGGTTTCGGGATTCATCGTCGTCTCCCAAAGCTGATCCGCGTTCATTTCTCCAAGACCCTTATACCGCTGGATGGCTATGCCCGTTCTTCCTATTTCACCCAGGATTGCATCGAGTTCTTCCTCGGAATAGACGTAGTGCGATTGATTGCCCTTGCGCACCCGGTAAAGGGGCGGCTGGGCCACGTAGATATGTCCTTTGTCGACCAGGGGCCGCATATAGCGGAAGAAGAAGGTCAACAGCAAGGTCCTGATATGGGCGCCGTCCACGTCCGCGTCGGTATTGTGGCAGCAAAGGCCCCCAAGGCCGGCGATGAAGTTCTCATCTTCCTCCACGGAAAAATCATATACGTAGCGGCTCGTCGGAGCAGCCTCCTCCACCGACTCCACCTTCAGGGCCATCAAGTCTCCCTGGACCGTTGAACCCTCGGCCTCTTGGACGATAAATGAGCTTCCCCGCTCTTCGATCTTGGCCAGGATCCCCCTGCCCCCAAGGAGGTAGACCAGCTGTCCCGCTTGGATCTTCCGCCGGCAAAGCCAGCCGTCCCCCCGCCGCCAACCGGCCAGAAAGGCATCTTGGGCCCTAGGGCAGCTATTGAAGACTGCATCGGGAATCCGTCCGTCTGCGGGGATGAGCCCGGCCAACAGGTCCCCGATCCCCCCGAGCAAAACCAAGGGTCGGCGCCTTCGCCACCGTAAGATAAGTCCTTTGCCCGTCAGACTTTCCCAGTGATGGCGGATCTTGCCAAGCTCCACCCGATCCACGGGCAAATAGGGCCCGTAGGTGGGCGATCGGCGGCCTTTGGCCAGGTAGGCTCCAAGGATATACGACAAGTGCTCATTTCCAGCCTCCCCCTTCGATGGGGGAATGCTCTTGGGAGCGGCCACCAGATCCCCGGGTTTTATCTCATCGGCTGGCTTCAGCCGAAGCTCATCCCCTTCCCACAAGAAGACGCTGTGGCCGCCGGTCACTTTGACCTCCCGGCCAAGCTCCGTTTTGATCTTAAGCAGGCGGTCCTTGAGGGGATGACGGATCACAGTCCGAATAGGCCGGAAATAAGTTTCCCTTGTGGTCAAATCAAAACACAAAACTTCGTAGTCTTGGAAAAACCGCTTTCCCTCGATGCACTCGTCGATGAACTGCCCCACCAAGACCGATTGGACGGTGCCGTCGACGGTGCTGCGGACGAAGGAGAGCTCCCCGTAGTCCACGCTCATGATAATAACTCGATGATAGCGCAATTTTTCTTCGTCGAATTCTTCGCCGATCCCCGTGCCTAGAGCGGTGATCATCGCCCTAATTTCATTGTTGGCCAAGATTCTGTCCATCCGGGCCTTCTCCACGTTGAGGATCTTGCCCCTGAGGGGCAAGATCGCTTGGAAGCGCCGATCCCGGCCTTGCTTGGCAGTTCCTCCGGCCGAGTCCCCCTCCACCAGGTAAAGCTCCGCTTCCGCAGGATCGTTTACGGTGCAGTCGGCAAGCTTCCCAGGGAGGGAACTGACTTCAAGGGCGCTTTTGCGCCTGGTGAGCTCCCGGGCCTTGCGGGCTGCTTCCCGGGCTCTTGCGGCCCCAATGGCCTTATCGATGATCTTCCGGGCTTCTTGGGGATTCTCCTCCAGGTAAAGCCCCAACCCCTCCGCCACCACCGAATCCACAATTCCCCGGACTTCGCTGTTGCCCAGCTTGGTCTTGGTTTGACCTTCGAACTGGGGGTCCGGTATCTTAACGTTGACGATGGCGATGCAGCCCTCCCGGACGTCTTCCCCGGCAAGGTTGTCTTCGTTTTCCTTCAGGAGTCCGTTGCGCCTGGCGTAGTCGTTTAGGGTCCGAGTCAAGGCCGACCTGAACCCGCTCAGGTGGGTGCCCCCCTCCTGGGTATGGATGTTGTTGCAGAAGGTGAACACCGTTTCCACGTAGCTCGTGGTGTACTGGAGAGCCACTTCCACATTGGTCAGACCCACATCTTTTTGATAATAAATGACTTCCCGGTTCACCGGGTCCTTGTTCTTGAGCAAATGCTTGACAAAGGAGACAATGCCCCCTTGGTACTGCCAGATTCCCCCCCGGCCGGTGATTTCATCCCGAAACTCCAGGGTCACTCCCCTGTTCAAGAAGGCCAGCTCCCGCAAGCGATAAATCATCACTTCGGGCTCGAAGACGGTGGTCTCGAAAATCTCCGGATCCGGCTGGAAGGTCGTTTTAGTCCCGGTGGCATCGGAATCGCCCACCACGGATAAATCCGTCAACGGCTTGCCCCGGCTGAACTCCTGCCGATACACCTTCCCGTCCCGACGCACCTCCACCTGAAGAAATGAAGAAAGGGCGTTGACGACGGCAATGCCCACCCCATGAAGACCGCCGGACACTTTGTAGCCGCCGTTTTCCATGCCGAACTTGCCGCCGGCGTGGAGGGTGGTCAAGACCACCTCTACCGCTGGACGCTTCAGCTTCGGATGGAGATCCACAGGTATGCCCCGACCATTATCGATCACTGTCAAACTCTTGTCCTTGTTGATGATCACCTCGATGTGATCGCAATAGCCGGCCAGGGCTTCATCAATGCTGTTGTCCACCACCTCTAAGAAAAGATGGTGCAAACCTCGACTGTCAGTGCTCCCTATATACATACCCGGGCGGCGCCGGATAGCCTCAAGGCCTTCAAGCACCTGGATTTGTTCTGCATCATATGTTCCCGGGTTTTGAACCTTGTCCATGCAGTGAGCCTCCATTCCTGCTACTCAAGCTAAACAAGACGGGTCTTCACCCCGCAGGAAATCCCATATGATCTTAGTATATGCCCCCTTCCCTGTCAACTTCGAACACGCCCCCAAGGGCGCGCTGTTGGCGCCACGGCGTCGGCTCCTTGGCCCTTTTGTTGAGGGTTGCCGCAGAGATGGAAGACAGATATACCCCCCTGGTGGTCACGATGACGGAGCTGGCCTGTCCTCCAGGGATATTCGTCAAGAATCCTTCTTCCTCCGCGGTCCTGATAAAAGCCGTCGTGTCCGGCGAAGATACATCCCGCCTGATTTGGCAAATCGCCACCACCTCGTCCAAAGGTACAACAACACAGCCGCCTAAATGCAGAAACAATCCTGTTGGCCTCCTTTCCCTTCCTTGCGTATGATTCCATCAGCCACTCGAAACACCTGGCCCCGGGCCAGCATGGGCATTAAGGGGCGAAGATTGGTGGTAGTCAGCAGGAGCTGCACCTGTTTGGGCACGCCCTCGAACAATTGGGCCCTTCGCTCATCATCCAACTCCGACGCCACATCATCCAGCAGCAGCAGCGGGTATTCCCCGCTTTCTTGATGCATATAGTCCAGCTCCGCCAGCTTGCAGGCCAAAACCCCGCTGCGCTGCTGTCCCTGGGAAGCGAAGGACTTGGCTGGACGATCGGTGATGTAAAAGACCAGGTCATCCCGCTGGGGCCCGACTAGGGTCTGTCCCCGGCGCAGCTCATCTTCCCGCACCAGTCTTATCTGCTCATGGAAGATCCCTTCGACTTCATCCTCTCCCCAGGGAGGATGCTCCCCGTCCCTGGCCCAGAAGGGCTGGTATTCCAGCAGCAGATCCTCCTCGCCGCCCGCGATGGTCCGGTAGTGTTTTCGGGTGAGGCTTGACAGGACCTCGGCAGCCTTCAGCCGATAGCGGATCACTACGCTCCCCAAGCGGACTAGCTGTTCATCCCAAACGAGGAGGCTCTTGTTATCCCTTCGTTCCAGAAGCTTGTTCCTTTGCCGCAGGACCTGGTTGTAGCGCTGCAGGTAGTGGCGGTAAAGGGGGCTGATCTGGCAGATCTGCATGTCGAGATAACGGCGTCTTAGACCCGGGGAACCCTTGATGAGCTGCAAGTCATCGGGGGTGAACATGACGATTTGGAAAATACCGAACAGATCGCTAAGACGCCTCAGCTCCGTCCCGTTGACCCTAATGCTCTTTCTCCCCGCCACCGGCACTTGGGCTTCGATGCAGCGGGTCCCCCCCGCCGCGCTCACCTCGCCCCGGAGGAAGGCGCAGTCCTCACCCCACTTGACTAGCTCCCCATCGCGGCTGCTCCGATGGGAGCGGCCCGTGGCCAGGAAATGGACGGCTTCAAGAAGATTGGTCTTTCCCTGGGCATTGGCCCCGACGATGATGTTGATCCTGGGGGAAAAGTCTAGCTCCAACGAGTCATAATTCCTAAAGTGCCTAGCCGTCAGGGTGGTTATGTACACTTAGCTTCATTCCTCTCCCCATCCGACCAGGATGAACTCTCGTCCATCGGCCAACTGCACCGAGTCCCCGGGCAAAAGCTGCCGTCCCCGATGCAGCTCCCTTTCCCCGTTGACTGACACCTCTCCCCTCTCAATCATTTCCTTGGCCTGGCCCCCCGTCTGGGCGACCCCGGCCCACTTAAGCAGCTGCTGCACTTTAATCGTATCGGTTTTGATCCTAATCCGCTCAGGTTCCAATCCTATCTCCCCCTGCTTAACCCCGGACAGGCATCAGTAAATAAACATAGTCATCTTTTCCCGGAACTCCTAAAACCATCGGTCCGCTGCCGCCGGAGAAAGACATGCTCACCTCATCATGATCATCCAAAGCCCTAAGGGCATCGATAATCAACCGGGCCTGGAAGCTCACTTCAATGTCGGGGCCTTCCTGGCTTCCCGGCAGCTCATCGATTCCCCGCCCCACGTCCTTGCTCTGGCAGGCAAGTTGAAGTACGCCCTTTGCCAGGGCAACGTCCACCACCGCAGGTCCCTTCCGCACCACCAGGGACACCCTCTCGATGCACTCTTCCAAGGTTTTCCGGTCCACCACCACTCGGGTGGGTAGATCCTTTGGCAGAAGCATCCGGTAATCGGGGAAGCTGGCCTCGAATAGCCTGGAATAAAAGGCCGCCGCACCGACCTTCATGAGTATTTGATTGCTGCCCATGGCGATCTCCACACCCTCCGCCCCTTCAAAGGGCAAAATCCTGGCCAACTCCTGCAGGACTCGCCCCGGCACTAGGGCGCGGATGGGAGGCAGATCGCCAACAGCGGCCCGCCGGACTGCCAAGCGGCTGCTGTCCGTTGCCACCAAGTGGAGCTGCCCATCTTGGGCCTCAAAAAGAATTCCCCGCATGAACACCCGAAGTTCATCGGCATCCGCGGTGGCAAAAGCCGTTTGCTTGATCATGGTCTTCAACAGTTCCTGGTCCAAAGTGAGCCGGGTCAGATAATCCCCGGCAGGCGCCTGGGGAAACTCCTCCCCGACGATCAAATGCAGCGCCAAGTCCGCCCGGCCGCCCCGGATGTGTAGAAGCTGAGTATTCTCATCTTCCTCCAATTCCACCGTCCCCCCGGGCAGGCGGCGGGCAATGGAAGAAAAGTAGCGCCCTTCCACCAAAAGGCTCCCCTCATGGATAGTCTCCGCGGGAATGACATACTCTATCCTCATTTCCAAATCGCACCCGGCAAGGCGCAGCTCTCCAGGGACCGCCTCCAGATGGATGCCCATCAGCGCCGGACGAATGTCCCGGGTGCTGACGGCCCGCTCGACGATGCTTACTCCTTGCATCAATTCATCCTGCCTGCAAATCACTTTCATGCAAATGGCACCCTTTCTGGTTATGGTTTCGCGCGGGATGTGGAAAAATCATCGTCTCTAAAATAGATAAAATGTAGTAGTCGTAGTAGTAAGGGCTGTGGATTTGTGGAAAAGGCCATCGCCGCCATGGGGGGCAAGGGCTGACCGTGTCGAAAAAGGTGTGGAAGAATAGGTCCATTAATCCACATCGTCCACAGGCTGCAGGCCCAATGCCGGCTGTCCACATCCCTCCCACAAGGTATCCACAGATCAGGAGTTGTTCAGGATCCGAATCAGTTCTTGCACCTCCGCGGCAAAGGAAGGGTCTTTGTCCAAGTCAGTTGCAATCTTATCGCAGGCATGGATCACCGTGCTGTGATCCCTGCCTCCAAAATGGTCGCCGATTTGGGGTAGGGATGCGTCGGTCAGCTCGCGGCAAAGGTACATGGCCACCTGACGGGGGAAGACCACGGCTCTGGTCCTTTTCTTGCTCTGCATTTCCGTGGTGGTGGATCCATAGTAGTCCGCGACGACTTCTTGGATGCGGGCTATGGTGGGGGGCCGCTTCTCTTGGGAGGCCAGGATGTCCTTCAGGGCATCTTGGGCCAAGGCCAAGGTGATGGCCTTGCCCTGGAGGGAGGCGTAAGCCGTGACCCGATTCAAGGCGCCCTCCAGCTCCCGAATGTTCGATTCGACCTTGGAAGCGATGTAGGACAGGGTATCATCGTCGATGGCGATCCCATCTGCTTGTGCTTTCTGCTTCAGGATGGCGATGCGGGTTTCCACATCGGGAGGCTGGATATCGGCAGTAAGACCCCATTCGAAGCGGGAGCGGAGCCGCTCCTCAAGGGTGGGGATGTCCTTGGGAGACCGATCGCTGGTGATGACGATCTGCTTGCTCGCCTCGTAGAGGGAGTTGAACGTATGGAAGAATTCCTCCTGGGTCGATTCTTTGCCGGCGACGAATTGGATGTCGTCGATGAGGAGGATGTCGGCGTTCCGGTACTTGCTGCGAAACTCCTGCATTGACTTGCGGGCGATCGCGCTAATCAGGTCATTGGTGAAAGTCTCCGATGAGACATACACAACCCGGATGTGGGGATGATGGGTCTGGGCGTAATGACCGATAGCCTGCATTAAATGGGTCTTGCCAAGACCAACTCCCCCGTAGAGAAATAAGGGGTTGTACGCCCGGGCAGGGGCTTCCGCGACGGCCAAGGAGGCGGCATGGGCAAAACGATTGCCATTGCCGACAACGAAAGTCTCAAAGGTATACTTCGGGTTGAGGGCCGCGGGGGTACCGTCCGATGCCGGCTTGGGCTGGGGGGAAGGCCCTTGATTGGCCTGGGGGATCACAAACACGATCTCCCAATTGTCTCCCACCACCTGGTGGAGGGCGTTTTGCAAATCCTCTTTGTAGCGGGCTTCGACCCAGTCCCGGGCAAAATCATTCGGCACCTCCACCGTGAGGCGCCCATCGCTGAAAGAAGAAGCCTTGGTGCCCTTAAGCCAGGTATCAAAACTGGGCTTGGGCAAATCCTGCCTAAGGAGGCCAAGGGTCTTTTCCCAGATGAAGCTAAGCTGTTCAGTCATTCTGCTACCTCCAAAGGGTGGCGCGGACATATGTTAACGGTCTGTACCCTGAAGGGCTGCCAGAAGCGCCCCTCCCGCGGGAGTGAGAACCCGTTTGCCGTTGGGTTTGGACTCCAATAGACCTAGTTCTTCAAGGAAGACAAGGTCGCGATACGCGGTGCTCAGGCTGATGCCTGCTTGCCGGGCTACGGATGAAGGCCCGATCTCATCATGTTCCGCCAGAAGGATGAAAACCGCTTCCTGTCGACGCGAAAGACCCGCTGCCGCAGCCGCGGGATGAAGGCAGGGTGCATCGGCATCATCGTCAAGGATGCGGGTACTATATTCTTCCTGGTCCGTCCCATCTCCTGCCGGATCTTTGGCCCTCGGGGAAGACTTTTCCGAAGGATCCATACATAAGGTAACCACTGCTCCCCCACTCAAGTTGTCATCGATGTCCAGCAGCCCGCCCATGGCCTGCAAAGCCTCCTGGGCCACCGGCAGACCCGACCCTACCCCCTTGATATACTTCTTAATGCTTCCTTGGGCGCTCGAGTAGCCTGGGATGAGGGCCTTCTCCTTATCGGGGATGCCCCCGCCCCCATCAGCGATGCGAATGGTGTTGCCATCGGGGGAAATGGTGATGGTGACTTCGTGAAATGCAGCATGAATGAGGTTTTCCACCACCTCTTTCAGCGCGGTGAAAGGAATGCTGCCGCCCTTTTCCTGGGCAAGGGAATAGGTGGTTGCGGCAAGCTCTTCCATGAAATCTTGCACCCGTCTCCCTTCAACTTCAACCAGGCGGGGGGCAACTCCCGGGGAGTCGTACACGGCCAGCCGCGCAGAAAGCCGCCTGGGCAAAGGGCGGCGGGAAGGATCTGTTGATCGACGGAAAAGTGCAGCGAAAAAGCCCATGACCTCCCTACTTTCCTGATGCACTGTCCAAACACGGTCGACCATTCCCGCGGACTACTTTGTGAAAAACCCGACAAAGATATCCACAGGGGATGCCCTGGTTCTGTGGATAACTCTTGAAAAGGGCGAAAAACCCCTTCGACACGGCGGCTGGGAGAACCAGCAATTGGATGGGGAGGGTATCTGTGGAAAGGCGAATGCTCAAGTAATCCACAGTATACACAGGTTTTCCACAGGCGGTGGAAAAGGGACCTGCTCCCCACGGCGGCCGGAAGAAAGGGGGAATATCCACACGGGGCGCGACCGTGTCCGTTGCCCTCCTGGTGGTCAGGACGGGGACCTTAGTCCCAGGAAAAGAGCTGAAATACTCACATTGGCGCTGTGCATAAGTCTCATCCACAGGGCGAAACCGTGCCCCTGTGGGCGATTGGCCGATATCCACAAGGTTGTCCACATTGTGTGGAAAACCCCCCGGGTCCAAGGCAGCAAAGGAGAAAAGGGACCTGGAAACATTGACAGGGGAGGAATTTTCCACAACTGCTTTCATGGTACTATGATCAAAGGGTCTAGTCAAGGGAAGGGGCCCCGCAACATGGGGAAGGGGTGAAAAAGGGTAAAAAGAGGCGGGTGAATGCCATTGCTTGACATGATTAGAAGCCATGGGCTATAATCGTAGTGACATTTTGGCCAAATGGGTGATGAAGGGGGTGGGGCTGGGTGAAAAGGACTTTCCAGCCTAATATAAGGAAGCGGAAAAAAACCCACGGGTTCCGGGTCCGGATGTCCACACCCGGTGGGCGGCGGGTCATCAAGAGGCGGCGGGCCAAGGGACGAAAGCGCCTCTCCGCGTAGGGACGTGGGCCTGCCAAAGGAAATGCGGCTTTGCCGCGGTGCAGAGTTTCGCCGGGTGTTCGCTTACGGCCGGCGCAAGTCGAATCGGCTCCTGACCCTGTATTACTTAAGGAACGATGGAGGTGCCAGGCGAGTGGGCCTGGTGGTCAGCCGGCGGGTGGGCAAGGCGGTGGAACGCAATAAAGTCCGACGCCGGCTGCAGGAGATCCTGCGTCAACGATGGGATGAATTGAAGGATGGACGGGATCTGGTCCTGGTCGTCCGGAAGGACGCGAGGAACGCGGGCTTCCGCCAGTTGGCCAAGGCGGTGGAAGACGTGGTTGCTCGGGCAGGGCTAATAAAGGGTGAAAACGATGAGAGCGGTGACGGGTCTTTGGAGGTTGATGGGGGGCGGCCTTAAGGCGTTGCTCCTGGGGACGCTTAACCTGTATCAGCGTCTAATTTCCCCCATAAAGCCGAGGACCTGTCGTTTTTATCCTACATGTTCGGCCTACGCGAGGGAAGCCATCATTAAGTATGGGCCCTGGCGGGGAATGGGCAAAACGGTTGGGAGACTCTTGCGCTGCCATCCATTTCATCCGGGGGGCTACGATCCGGTGGAGTGAGGCGGCATAAAGGTGGAATGGAGGCGATGGGTTGCAGATCTTCGACTACTTGGCATCAGGGCTGGAATGGCTGCTCCAATATTTTGTCGGCCTGACGGGAAATCACGGGATTGCCATCATCCTGCTTACCATTGCAATCAGACTCGTGCTGTATCCCCTGTTCGCCAGTCAAACACGAAGCATGGCCGTAATGAAGGAACTTCAACCGGAAATGATGGCCTTGCAGGAAAAGTACAAGAACAATCCCCAGGAATATCAACGAAGGGCCATGGAGCTGTACAAGAAATACAATATGAACCCCTTTGGGGGATGCCTGCCCATGTTGGTCCAGCTGCCTGTACTCTGGGCCTTATTTCGTGTTCTCCGGTCCTTTCCCTTTGGCGATGAGCCTTTCTTGTGGGTGAGCGGCGGCCTGGGTCAGCCCGATCCGTATTACATACTGCCGGTGTTGTCGGCCGTGACCACCTATGCCCAGATGATGCACAGCAATCCAGATCCTTCGCAGAAGACGATGATGATGGTGATGCCGGCCATGATCGGCTGGGTCAGCATAAGGTTTCCCGCCGGCTTAGTATTGTACTGGGTCACCAGCAACCTCTTTTCCATGTTGCAGCAGTATATCATCAGTGGAGGAGAACAGGGGCGGGCGAAGGAGGGGGAGAAGGATGCAGACGGTGGAGACGACAGGTAGAACCATCGAAGAAGCTATAGCGGCGGCCCTAGCCGAGTTGGAGGCTGATCCGTCCCAGGTGGACGTTGAGGTGCTAGATGAAGGGACGAAAGGGTTATTCGGGATCATCGGGTCGAAACAGGCCCGGGTTAGGGTAACGCGGCGGGCCACTCCCGAGGATAAGGCCCAGAAAGTGGCTGCTTGGCTGGAGGAAGCAACCCGATTGATGGGAGTCGATGTGGAGGCCAGCTGGCGGATCGAAGATGAATCCATCCAGGTGAACTTGACTGGCGGAGGCCTTGGTCTTGTCATCGGCCGACGGGGCCAGACCCTCGATGCCCTTCAATATCTAGCGGGCATGGTGGGCAACAGGGAAGGCGGCGAATGGATTCGCATCCTCGTAGATGCCGAAGGCTATCGGGAGCGTCGAGAGGAGTCCTTGCGGGGCTTGGCCCTGCGGACGGCGGATAAGGCCCGGCGGAACCGACGCCGGGTTGTCCTCGAACCGATGAATGCCCATGAGCGGCGGATCATCCATGTCTCACTACAAGAGGAAGAGGGAGTCAGCACCTACAGCGAAGGGACAGAACCTTACCGGCGGGTGGTGATCGCTCCCCGGTGAGTTTTCCGTGAAAAGGGGGCATTGGGGGATCTTTTCGCGAAAAAACCCGTTTTGCGGCGAGTCCGTCGTAGATAGGGAAGAGAGGCACGCTGTCCCAGGAAGCGTGCTTTTTGCATCCTGTAAAAAGGGGGAAAAGGGAGAAGAATGATGGGCGTGGGGGATACCATCGCAGCAGCAGCAACACCTCCGGGCGAAGGGGGAATCGGGATCATCCGCGTGAGCGGTCCCCGTGGAATTGCCATTGTGGAAAGGGTTTTTCATGGGAAAAAGCCCCTTTCCCAAGGAAGAAGCCGCGAGATGCTGTACGGTCTCATCAAGGACGGGGAGGGGCGGATTATCGATGAGGCGCTAGTGGTGGTCATGCGCGCCCCTAAGAGCTACACCCGGGAAGATGTGGTGGAAATCCATTGCCACGGGGGGATGGCGCCCCTGCGGCGGATCCTGGAGCTGGTCTTGGAGGGGGGTGCGCGCCTTGCGGAGCCCGGGGAGTTCACCAAGCGGGCCTTTCTAAATGGCAGGCTGGATCTCTCCCAGGCAGAAGCCGTCATGGATGTTATTCGGGCCCACAGCGATAAGGGGCTCCAGTTGGCCATGGATCAGCTGCAGGGGTCCTTGGGCCGGCAGGTGGCGCGCCTGCGGAAAGATCTTTTGGGGATCTTGGCGGAGCTGGAAGCCCGGCTGGACTTTCCCGAGGACGACATCCCGGAGGAAGACCGGGAAAGGACATGTCGAATCCTAAGTAATTGTGTCGCTGCCATCGAGGCCTTGCTGGCCGGGGCCAAGGGAGGCAGGGCCCTGCGGGAGGGTGTGCACACAGTCATCCTCGGCCGACCCAACGTGGGCAAGTCTACCTTGCTGAATACCCTTCTAGGAGAGGATCGGGCCATCGTCACCTCCATTCCCGGAACGACCCGGGATGTGATCGAAGAGGTGGTCATCATCGAGGGGGTGCCCATTCGATTGGTGGATACCGCGGGCATCCGCCGGGGACGGGATGAGGTGGAGCG
>JAAZLZ010000133.1 GCA_012799075.1 Bacillota bacterium | reverse complement strand
TTCCAGTCCAATGCCCCGCTCGACTTGCATGTATTAGGCACGCCGCCAGCGTTCATCCTGAGCCAGGATCAAACTCTCCAACAAAACCTTAAACTCATCGATGCGCTGTTTGGTTTTCAAGGTGCAATGCCGGTTCCTCCCGGCGAATGTCATTATAGCATGGGACCTAATCCCTGTCAACCTTGCTACGAACATCGACAAAAACCGCAGACAAGCCCTTGGCAAGCCCTATTACAGCCTGCCCAATCCCTATTGAAAAAAATCTTATCGGTCCCGAAGACTCCCGACCCCCAGGGGAATCATGAGCTCCTCCGCGGGATCTGATGTGCTTGCCCAATTGAGGTATACCTCCGGGACCCTGCCCATGAGGATCTCCTCGGCGATTGGGACCTGGGTTTCAATCACCGTGTCTTCCACCAAGGTCGGCACCACAATCCTGACCTGGGCCTTGATGTCTAGATAGATCCGGTGCCAGACCTGGTTGATGCCTCCGGACTTAAAAGAGGCATAGGGATTCGTCTTAACCGTTCCTACCGGAATCAGCTTGATGTATAAGGTCGGGCCCCAAGCAGCCAGAAGGCTGCTCCCGAAGACTTGACCCAAAGGCATCGGAATTCTTTCATCCCCGATGGTCTTTAAGACATCGTAGACCCGCAAGGTTGCTTGGGCAACCACCCGGTTGATTTCCGCCATATCGTATTGGGCGGCAACCAAAGCTCCTTGGATGTCCTGCTTCCAGAAGACCAAGTCCTCTGTCCTGATGGTCTTGGCGAGACTCTCGCTCACAGCCGATTGGATCGCAACGGTGGCGATCTGCTCCGCCCGGGCCTTTGCCCAACTGACAAGGGTCGGGCGAAGACGGATTTCGACAAACCAAAAGGACACGATCCCAACAAAGACCACGGAAAAGACGGTCACTCCGAATATGATGCGAAACTTGAGCCGCCTGGGCCAAGCCATTTTCCTGCCCCCCTTGCCTGGTTAATTATATGCAGGGGGGCGGTCTATCTTACTTCAATGCTACTTTGATGAATCGCCTCTTGCCTACTTGAATGACAGCCCCATCCTCAGGGATCCATTCCAAATCCACATCAGCAACCTGCTGTCCGTCAATGCGGACCCCGCCCCCTTGGATGAGCCTGCGTCCTTCCCCGTTGCTGGAGGCAAACCCGGCTAAGCGCAACAGCTCGACGATCCAAATGCTCTCGGACCCAAGACTCAACTTGGGCATGTCCTCAGGCAGTTCACCCTTGATGAACACCAGATCGAATTCTTCCTCTGCCTCTTTGGCAGCCTCGGGACCATGGAAGCGGGCGACGATTTCCCGGGCAAGCCGCCTTTTCACATTTCGGGGATGATGGGTTCCCTTGGCGAGACCGGTGCGGATCTCTTCCAATTCCCGCCCCGGCACCTCGGTGAGAAGCTCGAAGTACATGTCCATCAACTCATCGGGAATCGACATGGTCTTGCCGTACATCTCCGAGGGACCATCTTGGATTGCTATGTAGTTGCCCAGGCTCTTGCTCATCTTCTCAACACCGTCAGTGCCCAGCAAGATAGGCACACAGACCCCCACCTGGGGTTCCTGCCCAAGCTCCCGTTGGATGTCCCTCCCCACAAGGATGTTGAACTTCTGGTCCATGCCCCCCATTTCCACATCGGCCCTGACCATGGCCGAATCATAACCCTGCATCAAAGGATAGACAAGTTCATGCAGACCAATGGGCAGCTCGTTGTTGTAGCGATTGGCAAAGTCCTCCCGTTCAAGCATCCGGGCTAAGGTCATTCGGGATAGCAGTGCGATGACATCGGTAAAATGCATCTTGCTGAACCAAGAGCCGTTGAAAACCACCTCGGTCCGGCTTCGGTCGAGGATCTTGAAAGCCTGCTCCTCGTAAGTGCGGCAATTGGCCATCACCTGGTCATGGGTTAGCTGGGGCCGGGCTTTGTTGCGACCCGAAGGATCCCCTAGCATGGCCGTGTAATCCCCGATGATGAGGACGGCCTGGTGACCCAGATCTTGAAAGGTTTTTAGCTTAAGCAACGGCACCATATGGCCCAGGTGCAGATCCGTTGCCGTCGGATCGACCCCCAGCTTCACCCTTAATGGACGTTTTTCCGCCAGGGACCGTTTCAATTTCTCCACCAACTCTTCTTCGGGGAACACATCCCCCACGCCCCGTTTGATTGCCGCAAGCTGTTCCTCCAAATTCAAAGAATCCACCTCCTAAGAAAAAAAGCCGTCCACCAAGGGACGGACAATAGCCGCGTTACCACCCTCGTTGGTCCCCTGCGGGACCCCCTCAGGCCGGCCGCACCTGGCCGGTGCCCGTTAACGGGGGCAACCGTCTTCCCCTACTGGAATTTCAGGAAAGAGGCTCCCGAGTGTATTTCACCGAGGGGCCAAACCGGTTTCCACCATCCACCGGCTCTCTGCCTTAAGCCGCCCGACTACTCTCTCTCTCATCGCCTTTTGCTTGGGCCCATTGTACCATAAACCCGAATCCGGCGCAATGCGGAGGCATTGGTCAATCTTGGTTCCTAATACCAAAGGAGAAGTGCTCTTTCCGGTCGAAGTTACCCCGTATCCGAAAGCATCATTGTCCCGGAGACAGATTATGCTATAATTGGTGTAGCTTCCGCCCGGGCGGATACTGGATAAGAGGTGGTCATCCTTGGCTCGAACTAGGCGTCCTTGGCGCCTTGCGCTAATCATCCTGGTCTTTTCCTTTTCCATCGGCGTTGGCATCCTTGCAGGGATGTTTGCCGGCTTCCTCCGTTCAGCGCCTACCTTGGAACAGGTGGAATTCAATCCCGACCTAACGACTTATGTCTATGACATCCACGGAGATGTGATTGCCCGATTCTTCAACGAGAACAGGATCAAAGCCCCGTTGGATGCGATCCCCCAGGACCTGCAAAATGCCTTCATCGCCATTGAAGATGATCAATTCCGCAATCATTACGGTCTTAATTTCCGCGGCATTCTCCGGGCCTTGTGGACGGACCTGCGGCGGGGTGGCATCTATCAGGGAGCAAGCACCATCACCCAGCAATTGGCCAAAAACGCTTTCCTCAGCCACGAGCGGACCTGGTCCCGCAAGCTGAGAGAACTCTTATGGACCATTCAAATCGAACGCAAGTACAGCAAGGATGAGATCCTGGAAAGCTACTTGAACGTCATTTGGTTCGGCCATGGGGCCTATGGTGTGGAGGCAGCCTCCCAAACCTATTTCGGCAAGAGCGTCGATCAATTGAACTTGCCGGAGGCAGCCCTGCTTGCGGGAATACCCCGGGGCCCTGGGCTTTACTCTCCTTTCATTTCCCCGGAAGCAGCTGTCAAGAGACGCAACGTGGTTCTTAACCGAATGCATGATCTCGGCTACATAACAGCCGCCCAGGCGGAAGAGGCCAAGCAGGCACCCCTGGGCACCGTCGATCAGATCAGCCGGCCTTACCGGGCCCAGTACTTCGTCGAATACATCCGCCGCTTGATGATGCAGCGGGGATACACGGAGGAAGAGCTGAGGGGCGGGGGATTGCGAATCTACACGACCTTGGACCTGTCCATTCAGAATAAGGCGGAAAAGGCCCTGCTGGAGGGCCTGCCCCAGGGAAAAGCGGACGAGAACGGCATCACCCAGCCCCAAGGCGCCCTGATAGCCCTTGATCCCCGCACCGGCCACATCCTGGCCATGGTGGGAGGTCGAGGGGGACAAGACTTCTTTAACAGGGCCGTCGATGCGGAAAGACAGCCCGGCTCGGCCATCAAGCCGTTCATTTACACGGCTGCCGTTGAACGAGGATATACACCGGGCACCGTTATTGTCGATGAACCAGTCAGCTATGTAAACCAGTACACCAAGGAAACATGGAGCCCCGTCAATTACGACCGGCGCTTCCGGGGACCCATCACCCTAAGGGAAGCCCTGGAGCAATCCATCAACATTGTGGCGGTCAAACTTCTAGATTCCATCGGAGTCGATGGGGCCATCAAAGTCGCCAAACAGATGGGCATCACCACCCTAGTGGAGCAGGGCAGGGTCCATGATCGCAACCTGGCCTTCGCCCTCGGGGGACTTACCCGAGGTGTCACACCCCTGGAGATGGCGGCTGCCTATGGGGTCTTGGCCAACCAAGGGATCCGGACGGAGCCCATGGCCATCTTGCGCATTGTAGGGCCCGACGGATCTGTGTTGGAGGAAAACCGCCCCCAGCGGGAAATCGTCCTGAGGGAACAGACAAGCTACATCATCACCGACATGCTGCGGGGAGTCATCGAACGGGGTACGGGACGGAGCGCCAACATCGGCCGACCTGCTGCCGGCAAGACGGGCACCACCGATGATTACACCAATGCTTGGTTTGTGGGCTATACACCCGAAATAGTGGCTGCGGTGTGGATCGGCAACGACAAGCCATCCCGCATGTTCTATGAAGGGGTCAATATCGGCAGTGGACGAGCCGCGCGCATCTGGAGCGACTTCGCCAAAAAAGCCCTCGATGGGATGCCCCCGAGCGATTTTTCCCGTCCCGACGGCATCGTCGATGGGCTGAAGATCGACATCAAAACCGGACAGCTGGCCGCTCCGGGCTGCCCATCGGCCCAAACCCGTTATGAGATCTTCATGAAAGGTACAGAGCCAACGGGCTACTGCACCGAGCATCAGCGGCAGGCTGCTCCCGATGGCGTCCCTTTTTCCTCATCCCAAGAGGAGCCCTATGAAAGCCCGCGGCTGATTTATGAATAGACCCTGCTAGCCTTTCCTCAATGTGACCACCGTCACCCCCGCGCCGCCCTCCTTGGGGTGGCCCAATCGGAAATCCTCCACGTGGGGATGTTCTTTGAGGAGTTCATGGATGACCTCCCTTAAGATCCCCGACCCTTTGCCGTGAACAATGCGCACCTGGCTCAAGCCGGCGAGCATGGCATCATCAAGGTACTTGTCTGCTAGGGGTAAGGCTTCCTCCACCCTCATTCCCCGAAAGTGCATCTCCGCTGGAATAGATGTGCTCTTACCCCTCACCAAACGGCCATAGGAAACAGTTCCCTGCTTTGTCTTAGGGGCAGGCAGAACCCGCAGATCCCCCAGCCTGGCATGGAGCTTCATGCTGCCCACTTGAACCAAGACCGAGCCTTCCTCTGGGGGGCCTAGCACCGTGCCCTCCTGCCTGATGCTATGGACAAAGACTTTATCGCCAACTGCAACGGCCGCCGGCTCGGGCAGTTCGTCTTCTTCATAGGTTGGCATTTCATCAGCCAACAGATCTTGTACCCGTTCGGCTTCCACTTCGATTTCTTTTCGTAAAGTGATGGCCTCGGCTTCCTGCTTGGTGGAGCGCAGCTCTCCCAAGATGTCATCAGCCTTCATTTTGCTTTCCCGGAGAATTGCGAGGGCTTGCCGCCTGGCATCCCCCAAAAGCTCATTTTTTTCGTCCAACAAAGCATCCAGTTTATCCCGGTACTTATCCCTCAGCTCCCGGGCTTCCCTGTGAAGACGTGCTGCTTCTTTGCGATCTTCGGCAGCTTGGCGGCTGTCTTCCGTTAAGTGTCGGATTAGATCCTCTACCTTGACGGTCTCATCGGCCAGAAAGCCCTGGGCCCTGGCGATAATCCCCTCCGGCAGATGGAGTCGGCGGGCGATGGGGAAAGCATTGCTTTGCCCGGGAACCCCGATGGTGAGTTCAAAGGTGGGACGGAGGGTTCGGACATCAAATTGCACGCTGGCGTTTTGCATCCCCGGCCGGACATAGGCAAAGGTCTTCAGTTCACTGTAGTGGGTAGTGGCAACGGTTAGGCAGTCGCGCCGATGAAACTCCTCAAGGAGCGCCATCGCGAGGGCCGCCCCCTCGGTGGGATCGGTCCCTGCTCCGATTTCATCCAGGAGCACCAGGGAACCCTCCCCGGCCTCCTTCAGTATGTCGACAATATTAAGGAGATGGGATGAAAAGGTGCTGAGGCTTTGTTCAATGCTTTGCTCATCACCGATATCGGCAAAAACATTGTTGAAGACGGGCAGCTCACAGTGGGCTGCCGGTACGTGCAATCCGCACTGGAACATCAGACTGAAAAGGCCAATGGTCTTTAGGGTAACCGTCTTGCCTCCCGTGTTAGGGCCGGTAATCACCAAGGTGGTAAAAGCACGACCCATTTGGACATCGATGGGAACGACCGGTCCCTTGAGCAGGGGATGGCGTCCCCTTTGGATTAGCAGCCGCCATTCTGGCACCAATTGGGGTTCCGTTGCCCTCATGTCCAGGGACAAGCGGCCCTTGGCGGTGATGAAGTCCAGTTCGGCCAAAATCACCAGGGTTGCTTCAATTTCGTTGGTCTGATCGTAGACGAGTGCTGTCAGCTCCTGGAGGATCCGATCGATCTCCTCGG
>JAAZLZ010000013.1 GCA_012799075.1 Bacillota bacterium | reverse complement strand
TCCGGGCTGAGGAAAGCCACAGCGGCTCCCATGCAGCTTACTCCCGGGAGTGGCGGCTCGCCGGCGGGGGGTCCTTGCTGAGGCTTGGCTCCCACCCCTTGGGGGCGGTGCTCCATCTTAAGCACTTTGAAGGGATGCTTAAACAAGGCAGGCCCATCCAGGTAAAATCGGTGACCGCGGAAGTGGGCAACTTGACTAAAGTGCCCAGCTTCACCGCCGAGGAGAAAAAGTGGCTGGTCCATGAATGGCAGGATGTTGAGGACTGGGCCGCGGTCTTCCTGACCTTCACCGACGGCACCAAGGCCGCCGTTTTCTCCAATGACACCACCCTGGGCGGGGTGGTCAACACCGTGGATGTCTATCTGTCCAACAGCATTGTCAAGTGCAACATGTCCAGTATGAATGCCTGCCAGGTCTACGCCCCCTCCCACGACATTTTTGCCGATGAGTATCTGACGGAAAAGCAGGAAACCAAGGCCGGCTGGAGCTTTCCGGCCCCCGATGAGGATTGGATGCGGGGTTACCCCCAGGAGATGCAGGATTTCATGGAGGCCTTCTGCGAAGGACGAAATCCAGTCTCCGACGGCCAGCTGGGCTTGGAAGTGGTGCAAATTACCTATGCAAGCTACATGTCCGCGGAGGAAGGGCGCCGGATCGAACTGGGGGAACTTGAAGGTTGAGGAGGGTGCATATCCATGCAAGCGGCAGTCAAGATCGATGAACGCAAGGAGCTCATCCTGGAGGAACGGCAAGTCCCCAGGCCCAAGCCTGATCAAGCGTTGGTGAAGGTGATTGCAACTGGCATTTGCGGGACCGATGTGGCCATTCGCAGCAATGTCTTCATGGGGAGACACGGGCCCGTCAAGACGCCCATCGTCCCTGGGCATGAATTCTACGGTGAAGTGGTGGAAGTTGGTCCTAGAGTCCGCAACGTCAAGGTGGGCGACCGGGTTACTTCCAGCGCCATCAAGGGCTGCGGCATTTGTTATCCTTGCCAGCTGCGCTTGTTTCACCGCTGTCACGGCTGGGACCATGTGGGGATCGACACCGACGGGTGTTTTGCCGAGTATGTGGCTGTATCCGATGAGAACCTGTTCCAGGTGCCCCCTGGAATCCCAGCGGAGGAGGCGGCCATCCTTGAGCCTGTAACTACTGCCGCCCGGGCCATTAGGGTCAATGAGATCAAACCAGGGAGCTTCATCGTTGTCCTAGGCCCCGGCCCCTTTGGTCTGTTCTTGCTGCAGGCAGCTTTGGCTACAGGTCCAAGGCACCTGGTCATGGTTGGTCTAAGCGGCGATGAGGAGCGGCTCGAGCTGGCCAAGAAGCTGGGGGCCGAGGAGACCATCAAGGGTGATGTGACCGATCCGGTGGCTAGGGTTTTGGAACTGACCAAGGGACTTGGCGCCGATGTGGTCATCGAAGCTACCGGCCGGGTGGAAGCCGTCACCCAAGGGATCGAGATGACAGGTCCGGGGGGACTCTTCCTAATGGGGGGCAGCGGCTTTCTGGGCAAGCCGGTCAGCTTTAAGCCATGGAATGTGGTCAGAGACGAAAAGCGCATCAAAGGACTACAGGGCTTTGAGTGGGCAGACTATCTTTTGGCCCTGGAACTTTACCAGCTGGGCAGACTCCAGATAAAGCCCATTATCACTCGAGTGGATCGATTGGCCGATGTGAACTTAGCTTGCGACCTCCTCGAAGAGAAAAAGGCTTTGAAGATCGTTTTGCTGCCGTAGGCCCATAGACGAGGTTGACCCCTGTAAAGCGGGCTGTACGATAATCAAGGGCCGCGAGATCCGACTTGGATAAATCCTTGAAGGAAGCCCTGCCCAAGGCCCGGGTACCCACAATCATCTCGTCCACCGATGATTGGAAAAACCGGGCCAGGGCAGAGGCTCCCTTGTCGATGTTCAGTTTATGCCGGTACTCCCCCAGGGCATAGGCCAGGGAGGTGGGGGGCTCCCATGGAAGGGCCGTGTCGATCTGGAGATGGACGATGGCCAGCAGGCAGACGGTCCCCAGATAAATGGCATCGGCCCCCAGGGCCAGGGCCTTTAGAAAATGCTCCGGATGGAAGAGGCCTCCTCCGATGATCAGGCTCACCTTGCCTTTGAGATCTTGCCCTTCGATGAAGGCCGCTCCCCGGCTCAGGGCGATGAGGGTGGGGAGGCCGAAGGCATCTTGAAGGATAGGTTCACTGCCGACTGTGGCCGCCTGGGCACAGTCAAGGGCGATGTAATCCACCCCTGCCTCGACGGCAATGGCCATATCTGCTTCCAAGTCATTGCCGGCGCCCAGCTTGACCCCGATAGGTACGCCCTCGCTTGCCTCCCGAAGGCGGCGGACCAAATCCTTCAAGCCTTCCGGCAGCCGGACTCCTTGGGGCGCGGTCGTAATTAGGGCCGGCTGGCCCTTGGCCAGGCCAAAGCGCCTTCTGGCCTTAGGAGGCAGATCCTTATAGTAGGTGAAGTGTTCTGTCCCTGCGCTAGCCCCTTGTCCCAACTG
>JAAZLZ010000132.1 GCA_012799075.1 Bacillota bacterium | reverse complement strand
GGCGGAGCAGGTACACTAATTGCCAACTTGTTCGGCACGCCCCATCAACCCAACGTTTTGCTGGGCACCATCACTTCCATGGGTGTGCTCCTCATCATCGCTGAACTTGGCTGGGGACTTATCCAAAGACAAATCTGGTATCATTTCTACCAGATCCCCCTGTCCATCCGCTTCGATAACACCGAACTGTTGATCAATGCCCTGGTGGATTCGGGCAATCACCTGCGGGATCCGATTTCCCGGGCTCCAGTGATTATCGTTGAGCAATCAGCCTTGATGTCTTTTCTGCCTCAGACACTTTTCGAGGCGGCCAAGCGACTCGAGCAGGGGGAGCTCGATACCGTCAATCACATCTCCTTCCCCTGGTCGACCCGCCTGCGGGTCATACCCTACGCGTCCATTGGGAAAAGGGAGGGGATGTTGATTGGGCTTCGCTGCGATGAGGCGGGGGTAATGGTGGGTCAAAGCTGCATCCCTTTAGGTCAAGGGGTGATTATCGGCCTTTACAACAGTCAACTATGCCCGGAAGGCTCCTACCGGGCCTTGATTCACCCGGAAGTGATTCATAAGGCCCTCCTCAAAAAAGGGGCCGGTTGGCAATCGGCCAAGTTTCACAGCACGTAAATCTGACAGGGGGGACAGTGGATGATACCCTTCAGAGCAAGGCTCGGACTATCGGTCCAGCTCTTTGTGATTCGCCTGCTCCAACGAATCGGCATCATGCCTCGAGGCGTTTACTACGTGGGTTCAAGCGAAGTGCTCCCTCCCCCTTTATCCCCGGAAGAGGAAGCCGACTTGATCGGACGACTTGAGGAGGGCGATCGCAGCGTCAAGGGGACCCTCATCGAGAGGAACTTGCGTCTGGTGGTCTACATCGCCCGCAAGTTTGATAATACCGGGATTTCCATTGAGGATCTAGTCTCCATTGGCACCATCGGCCTCATCAAAGCAGTCAACACCTTCGACCCCAGCAAGAAAATCAAACTTGCCACCTATGCCTCCCGCTGCATTGAGAATGAGATTCTCATGTATCTGCGGCGGAGCAGCAAAACAAGGGCGGAGATATCCTTCGATGAACCGTTGAATACCGACTGGGACGGCAACGAACTTCTCTTATCGGATGTATTGGGGACCGAAAGCGATGTTTTGAAATACATCGAGGAGCAAACGGATCGGGCCATTCTCGAACGGGCCATCGAGCGGCTGACTGACAGAGAGAAGAAAATCATTCAGGAGCGGTTCGTAAAAGAAAAAACCCAGAAGGAGGTTGCCGACCTTCTGGGAATATCACAGTCATACATCTCTCGCTTGGAGAAGAAAATCCTAAAGAAGCTCCGCAAGGAGATTAAACAGCTGGAATAATCAACGACGGCGCAAAAAGGCCGGTATGTCCAGCTCATCACTGACAAAGGGCTTGATCTCCAGGGATTCAAGGCCAAGGCCCTTTTTGGGAGCATCAAAGCCCGTGGCAATGACCGTGACCCGCACCTCATCCTCCATGGTTTCATCGATGACTGCGCCGAAGATGATGTTGGCCTCGGAATCGGCGGCCTCACCGATGATTTCTGCCGCCTCATTCACCTCGAAGAGTCCCAACGTAGAGCTTCCCGTGATGTTGAGGAGAATGCCCTTGGCACCCTCGATGCTCGCTTCCAGCAAGGGGCTGGAAATCGCGGCCCGGGCAGCTTTAAGAGCCCGTTCTTCGCCGGAGGCCCGTCCAATTCCCATCAACGCTGAACCGGCATCGGTCATGATGGTCCTCACATCGGCAAAATCCAAATTAATCAGTCCAGGGACGGTTATCAAATCGGAAATCCCTTGTACACCCTGTCGCAGCACATCGTCGGCAATGGCAAAAGCCTCCAGAATCGAGGTCCGCTTGTCCACCACCTGTAGGAGACGATCGTTGGGGATGATGATGAGTGTATCCACCTTATCCCGCAGGTTTTCGATCCCTTGTTCAGCCTGCTGCTGACGTCGTCTGCCTTCAAAGCTGAAGGGCTTGGTGACCACCCCAACCGTCAGACATGACAGCTCCTTGGCAACTTGAGCCACCACCGGAGTGCCGCCGGTCCCCGTCCCGCCGCCCATACCGGCTGTGATGAAGACCATGTCAGCCCCCTCTAGAGCCTCCCTGATTTCCTCTTTACTCTCTTCGGCCGCCTTCAGCCCAACGTCGGGATTGGAACCCGCCCCGAGGCCCTTGGTGAGCTTCTCGCCCAGCCGGATGCGGCGAGAGGCATTGGAAAGGAGCAAGGCCTGAGCATCGGTGTTCATGGCGATGAACTCAACCCCCTGCAGTTGGGCATCGATCATCCTGTTGACCGCGTTGCTGCCTCCGCCCCCTACGCCAATCACTTTGATGCTCGCGAAATGCCCGTTATCCGAGTCGAACTCAAACATAGGAAACGTCCTCCTTCTTCAGGACACATTTTGCCGATAGTCTCTCGCCCTCGACAAACCCATGGTTTGGAAGGTTCTTGTCACCATCTTGCGAAAAGGCCCATGCCCTGGCCCATTGCCAGGTTCCGACAACCCTTGCCACCTCCTCCGCAAGACATCACTTAGCGTCCTACCCCCAAAAGGTGCAGTCTTTACGGCCTTTTCTCCAATACAGGCGTATGGGGCAGTCTTAGATCAAGGGAGGCCGGGCCCGAGGGTAAACGGTGGAGTAAGGATTCGAGTACATCCACCTTCAAGGGCAAGTCCACCCCTGGTCCAAGACGAACCCGCAGCCCATTCCGAGTAACCAGCTGAATATCCTCCAAATCTAAGACGTTGATTTCCGAGATTGCATCCCGCATGACGGGGGTACAAAGAGCGGCCACGCGGGCGCCTGTCTGCAAAGATCGAGAGGTGACTTCCTCACCCAGGGCAAGTCCCACTGGAGCCCCCCCGTTTAACACAGGCAAGTCCAACAGGTGTGCGGGACCCAATACTACACCTGCCCCATCAACAGTGTAAAAAGATTCTGCATAGGGAATAATCGCAATGGGCTCCCGCTCTTCAAGGGCGACTATCACCCGACCGGGGAGTCGGCGGGCAATTTCCACGGAACGCACCTGCGGCATTTCTTGCACCCGCTCTTCGGCCCGGGGAACATCCAAACGAAAGATGTTCTTTGGTCCCACAAGGCCCAGAGCCAGAAGAATTTCTTCTTCAGTGACCGCCTCGGCCCCGAGGATCTCAACTTGGGTAATGTTGAAATAGGGTGAATACAAAAACGCAACGAAGGCGACTATGAATAAAAATCCTATTACCGATAGGGCAAACCCTCGCGAATCGCCGTTTTCGCCGCGCATAGTCTCAACCCCTAGTCTACGGGCGGATAGTCTCGCTTACGCTGATTATACCATAACCGAGCAGCTCATGAAAGATTTAACAAGCCCTTTCCTCGATCCCTTCC
>JAAZLZ010000131.1 GCA_012799075.1 Bacillota bacterium | reverse complement strand
CTTAGCATCATCGTACTCCGAGTTTTCGGATATATCACCAAAATCCAAGGCATCTCTAATCCGAGTGGCCACTTCCCTCCGTCGAACACGCTTCAAATACTCTAGCTCCTGCTCAAGCTTCTTCAGGCCCTCCTCTGTCAGGAGGATCTCCTTTTCGCTCATTCCCAGCAGCTCCTTCACTAGACATTTATCCCACTCAGCAAGCAAACACCCTGGTTCAACGGAAACCCCTTAGCTCATATTCTCCCCAGCCTGCCGATATCCTGCCTTAAGGGGGATACAGCATAAGCACTGCCCCAGGAGCAGTGCTTTGGCCTCGCTTGCGCGTACATTATAGGCAACCCGCATCCCGATGTCAACTCCGACGTTAGACCCGAGCAGCGGCTTTCTTCAGTCTTTTGCGAGCCTTGTCACGGATCTGAAGGATTTGTTCACTGGTTATCATCCGCTCAAAGCTGCGCAGACCGGCAAGAACAAAACCGTGTTTTTTGGCCAGCCTGTCCACTTCTTCAATCTGCTCGACCGTCAGCTCCCTGCCCAAACTGAAGGACTCGAACCGGCCCTCCAAGGACAGGACCATAGTCTCAGACATGCAAGCGTAGGCTGTCCCGGCAGGAAAACCAAAATCCAGGTTAAATTGCACATCCCCCGGCACAGACATGACTCCCCCTTCAAAAACCAGGACATCATCCCGCATGGCAGCCACCCTCTTGGACACATCCCGGGGGCGAGCCACATCGCAAACTACCGAACCCGGCTTCAAGTCTTGTGGTTCAATCACCGCATCCAAGGCGGAGGTGACGGTGACAACCACATCACCCTCCGGAAGAGATTGGCGGCTGTCGGTGCTGATGCTGAGCTGAGCCCGGGGATTGCTGGCCTCGATCTCCTCCCGGAGTTCTTCAAGACGCCGCGTATTCCTAGCAACCAAGGTCAGCCGGGGGAACTGTCGGCCGAGGATGCGGGCGCAGGCGGCCCCAATGGACCCTGTGGCCCCCAGGATCAAAATGTTGGCTTCATCAAGGTCAATGCCCATGGACGATGCCCCTTGCTTGATGCCCTCTAGAGCACTTGCCACCGTCAGGCTGTTGCCGGTGGTTACCGGGATGTTGAGATTATCCGCAACGGTAACCCCCGCATCTCCCACCACCGCGGTAAAGGCTCCCAGTCCCACAATCCCAGCCCCTAGCTTTTCCGCCAATTGACCCGCCTGGATGATCCGCCTCAGGACAAAGTCCTGGGGAAGCGCCAGCATCTGCCTGCTGGAGAGGGGGCAGCCAATGAACCAGCCCTCCGCTTCCGCCCCTGTAGGTGATTTGATCCCGGTGATATGGGAGGCCTTCATGGGAGGCACGTGCCGAAAGATTGCCTCCTGCCAAGAATTAGGCAAATAGCGGGTCAAGGAAAACTTGCGGGCCAAATCTCCCGCTTGAACCGGATGGATGATAAACGCGAATTTGTTCATTAGCAAGGTCGGGCCTCAGCCCTTCTCTCCTCTCATCACTTCGTCAGATCTTCTATGCGGGGTTGAAAGCCGACCCCTTCCAACCACTTTAGATAGGCATCGGGGGTCATCTCCTCGGGACGGCGGCCTTCCATGGCGATGGCCATGGCCTCCACTACGTTGGTCCCCAAAGAGCGTCCGCCAATATTGGGAGTAGTGGTTACCAGGCGATAAACCCCCCGTTTGCGCAGCTCCTCCACATCTTCCATGGTCACCGTGTTGGTGATGATAGTCTTGCCCGTAAGGTCCCCTGGCATAAACCTGCGAATGAAATGAAAGTCCCCAGCGATGAAGTCAGCCCACTGATACAAGCGGACATAGGTTTCCCGGGTTTCGACAGGGTTGTTATTCTGCTTGTCCCCCGTAGGGTAGACCCACTTGAAGGGCAGTTTGGTGATGATGGGGGCCGCGATCAAAGCAGCTAGATGGAGGGCCTGGAGGCGGCGCAAGGGCAGGGGTATGCCGAGGGCAAAGACCAGATCCCCAAAGATCATCTCAGACCCCGCCTCAACCAAGGCCTCGGCCATCCCGAATCGATCCACTCCGCAGACCATCAGGACCTTCTTGTCGGCTAGTTGGATGCCGGCCTCCTGATGCAGATGCCGGATGACCCAACGTTCGAGGGTGTTTTTAAGGCCGCTCCCATCCACCACCGGTGTCAGCCGAGCAGCCCGGGCAAGCCTTTGGGCGTCTCGAAACACATAGCGTCGATCCCCCGCCCAAATGTAAAGATCAATGCCCCCCAACCCAAAGGCATCGACTTTGCCATCGAGCTCCCTGATCATATCTTCCGCCCGCTGCATATCTCCGTCGGTTCCCACCCGCTGCACCAAGACCCTTTTGCCTTGAAGGTGCACTTCAGCCTCCATGTTGCGGCGGGACGAGCCGAGACTGACGCTAACCACCTTGATTAAATCTTCCACAGGGCCCCCTCCTCTGTTAATGACGCCAGTGCAGACTGCTATGGGCAGCGCACTGAACGGATGAGTTGACACACCAGCTCAGGATCCACATATTTGTCCTCGGTAATGGGGGAAAGGCCTATTTCCATGCCAAGAACATTGTCCCAGACGGATTCAGCCCAGCGAAGGCGCCGGTCGGAGCCCAGGAAAACAACTGCATCGAACTGGCGCAAGCCCGCCAGCATCTCCGCGACCTCGTTAAAAAGATCCGCTCCCGTCCGCCCCGTGACAAAACTCCAACGCTGCTTTTCATTTAAAATGAGAACAAAATCGACTCCTTCTTCAAGGGCCATGGACTGCAGTTCTTCGACATTGAGGATAGGAAAGCCAATCAAAGCCAAGCGCTCCCCCTTGCGCACCTCTCCCATGCCTTCTAATCGGGAGACAAAGCTGCGGTCAAGGCCTAGCAGATCGGCGGTTTCCTGCTGGGACGAGCCTTGGGAGCGAAGACTGAGAATGCGTTCTACCGTCCGCACAATCTTCTTCCGGCTGATCAGCTTATCTCCGATGCGAACCAGGTCAGATTGCAAACTTTGCTCCCCCCCTCAAGATGTGCACATAAATGTATACAGACATCATACCAGAAACCGCAGGAAAAGGGAATCCCTAAATGCTATAATAAGAACGAACTGGATTCATCAAGGAGGTGAAAGCCCCGTTTCCTTGGAAACAAGGGGCAAAGGGATGTTTGTCGACTATCACATGCATACGCCCCTCTGCGGCCATGCCCAGGGCGAAATGGAAGAATACGTCGAGGAAGCCATTCGGCAGGGACTAAAAGAGATCGCCTTTTCCGACCATCTGCCCTTCGTCCATCTGCCCGCGGACCATCCTTGGCACGGCCGTTATGCTATGCGGATGGAGGAGCTCCCCGGCTACTGCGAGGCTGTCCTGAAGCTCCGACACGAATACCCTGAAATTAAAATTAAGCTGGGCGTCGAAGCCGATTACATTCCCAATAAAGAAAAGGAGCTGGAAGAGCTCCTTAGTCAGCATCCCTTCGACTTCGTGCTCGGTTCGATTCACCTAATCGACGATTGGCCCTTTGATGATCCCAGCTTGATCGATGAGTACGCCCACAAGGACATTGACGAGCTCTGGCATCGATACTTTGCCATCTTCATCTCGGCAGTCAAGTCCGGACTGTTTGACAGCATGGCCCATCCTGACCTGATCAAGAAATTCGGCTTTTTCCCCCGGGCAGGCGTCCAGATCCACTACGAAAACGCAGCCGAAGCTCTAGCTGAAGCCCAGGTCTGCCTGGAGGTCAACTCGGCCGGATTGCACAAGCCCGTCGGTGAAATCTATCCGGCGGCGGCCTTCCTTGAGGACTGCCTCGCGAGGGGAGTGGCGGTCACCATTGGCTCCGATGCCCACCGACCCTGGGAGGTGGCCAGGGACTTCGCCAAGGTGAAGGAGCTGCTGCAGGAGACAGGCTGTAAAGAGCTGGCCTTATTCACCGGCCGCCGGAAAACCCTGCACCCCTTAACATTTTAGAGCCCGCCGGCCGATTCCGGCGGGCCTGCAGGCCCCCTCACGGGGTTGGTTTTTCCAGACCTTCCAGGAGGCTGTTTAACATTCCCAGGAGGTTTGCCTTGGTCTCATCATCCAACTCGATGGAATCCACCGGGGTCTCCCCCATCTCTAAGGTTCTGAGCACATTGGCCTGGAGCAGATAAACCCTGATTACAAGTCCCACCACCCTCATGACAATCTGCTCAATCCGGTCCCAGCGACAAATTACTCCTCCCAGGAGTTCATCCACCATGTTTAGGATCAAGTCGACCCTCGGGTCCGGGGGGCCAGTCTCGACCTGAAGCTCTTCCTCCTCAACGGTCTCCCTTGCAATCGGACCTTCGTCTGCTTCCGCAGCCCCATTCCAGGGGAGGTCCTCAAAGGAGGCTTCTTCCGCCTGCCCTTCGGATGCGGCCTCTTCCGAGTCCGGCTCCCGCTCTTCAGACACCTTGACGACTTGTTCCACCCGCTCTCTAAACTCGTGGCTCTTCTGTTCCAACTGGCTGGCAGGAATAGCCTTTTTCTTCTTCATGTCCCTCCCCCCTGCTTCCCTCTGTCATCCAGATTGCCGATCAAGGTTTTGACCAATTCGTTCACCACCTGCTGCTGCTGGGGATTGAGACTGGCGCTCAAGGCTTGCCCCACCTGCTTAATCATCTGTTGGTCTGCGGCCGACAGCCCCCTGGCCAACTTGCCAAGCTCCCCCGATTCCAGCAGCTTCAACAAGCTATTAAGGTCCGACACATCCTTTCCCCCTCCGCAAAACTCCCTCTTTCCCTGTCAGCCTATTCCCTCCCGGCCGGATCGGTCCTAGGCCGGACTACCTATTTGGGGAAGCCTGGTTTGGCAGCAAGGGGGGATTGGGGAATCATTCCGTGCATAGTGAAAAAACTCCTGGGAGCTCCAGCTCCCAGGGAGACGAGGCCCTTCTTGGAATAGAACTTTGCACCAGCGGGCTAACTAGGGCGGCAGCCTTCATCCCCTTGACGGAAGTCTTGGCCCACCGGCATTTTTCTGATGTGTTCCATCATCTGGCTCTTGATCTCGGCCGGAGTGCCCATTGCCACGATTTTCCCCTGTTCCAGCCAGATTACTCTGTCCGCGTAGAGGCTTGCCTTATCCAAACTTGATTCGGCACAGAGAATATCCTTTCCCTCTGCCTTCAGTCTCTTTACCACATCACAAATCTTGAAAGCCATTGCCTGGGCGAGCCCTTCCAACAGTTCATCGAACAGCACTACTTTGGGGGAGGCAACGATGGCCCTCGCAATGCTCACCATTTTCTGTTGTCCGCCGCTTAGCAGCTTGCTCTTTCTATCATAGAAGGAGGCCAGCTCCGGCAGGAATTCATTTACGTCCATGTCCTTCCTGCCAGCGGCTCTGGCGCCTATTCTGGCCACCTCCACATTCTCCCTTACCGTCATTTCATTGAATAGCTTCCTGTCTTCAGGGACATACCCGATGCCGGCCTCTAGTCGTTTATGGAGGGGTATATCGACTACGTTTTTGCCATCCAGCAATATTCGGCCCGAATCTATGTCCGCTATCCCCGCCACTGCTTTAAGCAGCGTGGATTTGCCGGCGCCGTTTCGGCCGCACAGGCAGACCACTTCCCCAGAGACCGTTAAGGACACATTCTTCACGGCAATTTCAGTCCCGTAGGAGACCGTTAAGCCATCTATCGCAAGCAACTAAAATCCCCTCCCCACAAGGACTTCTACTACCTTGTCCTGGCCGAAGACATCTCCTGGCGCCCCCCTGGCAATGAATTCCCCCTCGTGCATTACGATTGTCTCATTCGAGAGATCCTTCACCAGGTTCAGATCATGCTCCACTATGATCGCTGCGAGGTTATTCGCCCGTATCTGGTTCATCATCAGCTCCATAATGTGATACTTCTCCTCTTCGCCCACTCCGCTCGTGGGTTCATCCACCAGCAAGATCTTTGGCTTCATCGCAAATGAAGTCGCAATATCGATCACCTTTTTGAACCCGTGCCCTAGATTCTTGACCAGACTCTGGCTGACTCTCGCAAGATCGAACAACTCAAGTAGTTGTTCGGTCTGCCCATTAATCTCGGTTTCGGTGCTGATGTCTTTGAACATCGAATAGTGCTTCCCCGCGGCAGACAAGCAAGCGGTCCTTACGTGATCGAAGACGGTCATATCGCCGAATACATGCTCCAGTTGAAAGGTCTTGACTATGCCCATCTTGGCCCTTTGCTCGGGTGCAAGACCTGTAATGCGCTTGCCCAGGAGTCTGATCTCTCCCCGGTCGGGCTTTACAAGCCCTGTGAGCAAGTTTAGGAAAGTGCTCTTGCCGGCGCCGTTGGCACCCACCAGGGTAAGCACCTGCCCCTGGGCAATCTCCAGCGAGATGTCATTAGCGGCCCTTACTTCGCCGTAGAACTTTCTCAACTTCTCAGCTGCCAGCAAGACTGGCTGTTGATTATTTCCCATCGCTGTAGGTCCTTTCCTCTAGGTTTGCCCGCTTCAAGGTTCTGCCAAAGAGGTCTTTTACTATGCCGGTGACTCCTTCTTCGCCTACAGTCACCACAATGACCGCCACAATTACGCCAATAACAACCTCCCAAAGATTTGGGAACCACGTCGACACCAGGAATTCCAGACCAACGAAGACAAACGCACCAACGATCGGCCCAACGAAGTAATTCACTCCGCCAATAATCGCCGCTTGAACGAAGTGAGCTCCAAACTCCCAGGCAAATGTTGTCGGTCCGACATAATTGTACGAGAAAGCGAGCAAAACGCCGGCCACACCAGCATTTGCCCCTGCTACAATAAACGCCAGCCTCCGCATTCCATTCACCGGAATCCCGATGGACTCCGCCTTTTGCAGGTCGCCGCTTATTGCCCGGAGCTGCAGGGAAAAGGGCGAATGAAGGATGCGGCGCATCAATAGAATCAGGCCAAGGGAGACTACCAGGCTGACGTAGTAAAGGCCTTGGTCGCCCAACTGGATGCCGAACAAACTGGGGTTCTTTATGTCGGAGATGCCGTCGCTGCCTCCGGTTATCTGCCTCATTTTATACACCAACGACCAGAAAGCCATCGTCACAGCGATGCCCATAATGGCAAAATAAAAGCCGGTTCTTCTCATGATGAATATTCCCAAGACATATGCTACGCCTATGCTGACTATCAAGCTCAGGGGAAGCAGTATCAACAGCTCGCTAGTTACGAAATACTTGCCCGCCAGGAAGGCCGCGATGTAGCTGCCAAGGCCGATGAAAATTGACTGGGCAAAATGAACTTGGCGCAGAAGACTATAGATGATGTATACTCCGAAGGTTGGCGGGATCCATAGTAGACATCTTTGTATCAAGGTGCGCACATATTCACTGACAAACAAGGGGATTACGGCGGCTATGGCTGTCAATACTATCGTTGCTATCAACCTGTCATCGATATAGGAGGGCATCATCCTGCCGGTTCGAGTGTTTGCACCCATTGATTAAGTTCACCCCACCCGTTTAGTATCTAAACTCCTTGCCCCAAATACCGAAGGGCCTGAGCATCAGCGTTACAGAAGCAATAATGAACGGGACAGCGAGCTCGAGCACCGGCATCTTAATCGCCGCAACCGCTCTGACAATCCCGACAATGAAGGCCGCCAGAACAGCTCCGCCGATGCTCCCAACTCCTCCAATGATAACCGAGAGAGCCGCTAGAAGGAGAGCGTTGGCTTCCGACCCGTATGCAGCACCCGCGATTGGAGCGTAAAGCCCCCCGGCAAGGCCCGCCAGCACACCCGAAATCGCAAAGGTCATGAGGGTGACGAGGTTCTGATTGACGCCGCAAGCTTGGGCCATTGTCCTGTCCCCATCCAATGAACTGGCACGGAATCTCATTCCCCATGAAGTCCTGTTCAGAAAATAAGCCAGCGCCAGCATCAAAAGCAGAGCCAATCCCAGCATGAACAAATAGTAGTTGGGAACAATGTTCCCCGCTATCTCGCTCACGCCTAATTCGAGGAAGGGGGCTGAGTAGGTAACGGGAGTAGTCCCCCAGACAACTTTGACCAACCCTCTGAAAACGAGCAGCAATGAGGAAGTGGCAACCATTCGGTGAACATCGGTTTTAAGAAAGCGCTCAAAGCAAAGATACGACGCGACTAACATGGCCGCTCCCAAGAGACTGGCAAGCAGCAAAATCCCCATGAACCCGGCAAACGACAGGCTGTTGCCCATTAATGCTATGCTAAGAGATACAGTTGCATATGCTCCCACCAGATAAATGCCTGCAAAGGTAAGCGATACTCGCCCACAGATGTATAATAAGAAACTATACGAAAACGACAGCAAGATAACATAGGACACGACGGGCAAAGCGTTTAGGATGTATCTAAGACCCATACTAAACATTCTGACCTTCCTCCATTAGCATTAGTGGGGTGTGGGTAATTGCCTGTGTCGATAAGCTGGCACAGGCAATTACCGAGCTCGTACAACCTATTGGCCGATCTCACCCAGCTTGCCGATGAACTCATCGACCGTCATCCATGGCGGCACTATTCTTAGGTAATCGGGAACGATTAGCATATCTTCCATGATCCACAGGCCGTCCTCTCGCTGATGAAGCTTTCCGACGGCCATACCGGGAGCGGTCGACTGATGATTGATCATGGACGTGATTCCGCAAGGACCGATGATTGATAATCCGTCAATGGTCTTGGCCAGCATTTCCGGCGTTGGATATTGGCCGGTTAGGTCGTATGCCTTCTCATAGGCGGCTTTCAGGTACAGCATCCCGGTGAGCATATGGACGCCCATTCCATAGGTCGGAAGGGCGCCGACCCTCTCGAGGATCATAGGCGCGAGCTTGCTGTTGGGATACCCCAAGGCGTGGGGCGGGAACATGCAATTGCCTGCCCTGGTTTCACCCAGCACGCCCTCGGTTGCCAGTTGTCCTTTGGCAGTTCCGCTGAACACATCGAATATTAATGGTATGCGGCTGTAGAGCCCCATGGCCCTGGCCTGATTGTGCCATGCAACACCGTCTGTTCCCCAGGAGTAGCCCACATAAACATCCGGCTTTCGCTGCATGAGCTCGGTGATGTAGGCGGCAAAGTTGGGACTCGCCTCTCCAAATGGGTGGAAAAAGGTGTACACAACCTCAACATCCGGCCTCAGCTGCTTCAAGATCTTGGTGAAGCTGCTAACCACATCATGCCCCCATTCATAGTCGGGAGCGCCCAAAGCTATTGTCTTTAGATCCGGCTTCTTCCCGAGTACGGCTTTTACGTGTGTAATGGATTGCATCACATCATCGGGACCAATTCTAAATACATACTTGGGGTTTGGCACCGCGGTGGTGAACATCTGCATAGTGGTCGCCTCAAGAAGAAGCGTAGGGATTTTCCACTTGCTTTCAACCCTTGGGGCAATAGCCAGCCCGGTGCCGGAGGACAGGCACCCCAACACGGCCTCAACCCCATCATTTTCGATCAGCTTGCCGAACACATCAACGGCTGTCTGTGGATCGCCCTTGGTGTCGTAAATATAGGCTTTTACTGGCCGGCCAAGTATGCCGCCCTCGTACTTGTTTATATACTCCACTGCTATCTCTGCATTAATCCCGGCATCGGGGGCCAGTGAAGTTGCCGTTCCCGACATTGGCACCGCAAAACCTATCTTGATCGGACCACTCGGAATCTCACCGCCAGCCGCACCCCCGACAGCGCCCATCAAGAGCATCACGACCGTTAGTATCACGACAAGAGTTCTGGTCCTTCTCATAACCATGGGTTTAGCCTCCCCTCATCAACAATACTCATTATCATCCGGTTTTTCCAACATGCCTCAAGATATCTTCGCAGTATGCACCCACCACCTTCTTTCCGCGGATTTACAGGCCGCGCATGCCCAGTGACATTCCTAAGCAGGCACACTCAACCCTCGCTTCTGGCGACATACTCATCCACCGCCAAAGCGATGGCTTTGAGGTTTCGATTTGGGGTGCGCAAAGGCACCGCACACTCGGGGCCAATCATTTCGATGCCTGCATCGAGCGCCTCATGCACTTCCTTCGCGACTGCCTCCGGCGAGCCAAACAGGAGCGTCGATGGATTGTTGACCCCGCCCATTAGCGAGATTTTATCACCAGCCGCCCTCCGCGCGTCCTTTGCACTGACTTTGGTATCGTAATGGAAGCAGGCCATCCCGCTTTGCGCTATGTACTTGAGACGATCCAGGCTATGACCGCAAATGTGCAAAATGAGCGGACAGTCCAATTGTTGTTGAAGCTCGAAATGAATCGGAAGCAAGTACTCGCTGTACACTTCAGGCCGGCAAAGATCCGCCGTTACATGGTCGGGGATGCACAACGAATCGGCTCCGGCCTCTATTTGGGCACGACCAAAGAGCAAAGTAACCTCCTTAAGACCCCTTAGCACCTGCGCGAGTCGCTCTGGCTTGTCTATCGTCGCGATCAAAACTTCCTCAACTCCATAGGCACTTAGGGCCAGCGACCAGGGACCTAACGCTTTGCCGGTTATCGAAACATGATCGCCGTAGTCTTTTCTCAACAAACGAATCGCATCCAAAACCACTCTTATGGGTGGTTTCGCTAAGAAATCATCAGGCATCTTGACGTCATCATCAATGCTGGCACAAACACGACTTCGCACCTCAGGCATCTCATCGGGGCTGCTGCCCCAGTTCACATGGCAGCCCAGCGCCGCCGCTTCCTGGGTCACACTATAAACGGGCATCAGATTATCCATATGAAACACTTCGCAGGCGCCCGATGCAAGTCTAGCCATTACGCTGGGATCGAGATGGGCCTCCGGAAATGAGGCCTCCATTTCGTCCATCAGTTCCACAGTTGCGACGGAGGTCGCACTTCCGACTGCCGGCCTGTCAACTCTGCCTCCGTACAAGGCCGCGAGGAATCTTCGCTTTGGAGTCATATAGCGGCGAGAACCAAGTTCATACATGAGCGGAGCCTCCTTGAAGTAGTTTCTCAGGATTCAATGGGCTTCTCGTGCAATAGCATTTGGACCAGAGTGTCTTCCACGTTTTTCAAGTGCGCCAGCATGTGTCTCTTGGCAAGCTTGGGATCCCGGTCCACGAGGGCGGAGTATATTTGTCTGTGATACTTGCAAGCTCGCGTTGCTCCTTCAGGATCTTTAAGCACTTCCCGGATCTGTTCGAACAAAAGATCCCGCAGCGTTTCAAGAATGCGCAAAAGTACGCGGTTTTTCGCCGCTTTGGCCAACCTCATGTGGAACTCAATATCGAGTTCATCGAAGTGTTCGAGGTCGAGATTCGAGCACTCGGTCATTGCTTTCAAGATGGCTTCAATCTCCTCTATCTCGGCAGGCGAAGCTCGCAAACAGCACAGGGAAGCCGTCTCCGCTTCGATGATTTTACGCGCCTCGATCAACTCGAGAATGCTGCTGTGATCCATCAAGAGCATAGGGGACAAGGATCTCATCATCGCGCCTGGGGAAACCTTGGTTACGAACGTACCCTCCCCTTGCTTGACTGCGACGACTCCCATGAGTTGAAGCTTTTTGAATGCTTCACGCAGAGTGCCGCGGCTGACTCCCAACAATTCGGAGAGTCTCTGTTCCGAAGGCAGCCTATCTCCGGGTTTGAGTCTCCCGTCGATGATTCCATTCTTGATGTACTCAACAACCGATTCACACGCAGACACTCGCCGCAGCTGGCCCATCGAAGTCCTCCAATGATCTGATGATTGTATTATTGTTATTTTCCTCGCAATAAACTTAATTCCTGCCTATTCAATAGCTATTATTAAAGATCGTCCATTGAATCTTCCCGGACGACATCATATTAGCGAACACCAGCGTTGATGGGTATTCGCATGAATGCCCAAGAGCAATCCGATGCAGCTCCCCCACCCGCTTCACCTCTTCCTTTGCCGGTTGTGGTCGCCTATCGCCCCATCCTGATCAAGACAAAGGACTCCACCCTCGGCTTTTGCCAATTCCCAGCGCGAGCCGTCCTATTTGGGTCCCCCATTGCACAAATCGTCGGTTCTGCTATACTGGAGACAACAAGCGGGACGAAAGGAGAAGCCATGCGGACTAATGCAGCCTTGCTCAGTCAAATAGCCAGGTGAGACCGGCAGACCGCCGGACAATTGGCGCCTAGTTTAAATTCCTTTTGCCCAAAGCCCCGCCGGACTGCCCTGTCTCACCCCCATCTTTGAGAGGGGGCATCTTCTTGTCACGCCCGCTTATTCAAGTCTTGGATCTAGCCAAATCCTATGGCAGCCATCAAGTATTTACAAATATCAGCTTCCTGATCCGGGAGGGCGAGGTAATTGCCCTTGTCGGCCCTAACGGCGTCGGCAAATCCACCCTGCTTAGAATCCTGGCGGGGCTCGAACCTTCCACATCGGGAGCGATCATCCGTTTTCAAGACATTCAGATCGGCTGCGTCCCTCAAGACCCCGCTTTTGAAGAGAGGAACACTCCCTGGGACGTCCTCCATGATGCATCGGCAGCAAAAGCCCAAGAAGCCCTCAGCCGGTTCGGCCTGGCCGGGGATGCCCATCTTCCCGTCGGATCACTTAGCGGCGGCCAGAAGACTAGGCTGGCCCTGGCCAAGATCTGGATGTCTCCTGTTCATCTGCTGCTCCTCGATGAGCCGACCAATCATTTGGATCTGGCCGGCATAGATTGGTTGGAAAGCTTCATCAAGGGCTATCCCGGAACTGTCCTGGTGGTTTCCCACCACCGCACGTTTCTAGATAAGACAGCTTCCCGGGTGATCGTTCTGTCGCCCAATCAGGCAATCGAATACGAGGGAACCTACACCAGCTGGCGGGAAGCAAAGGAGGCCGACTACCAGAGGCAGCTCGATTCATATGAACAGGAGCAGAAGCGGATTCGCAAAGTTGAAGCCGATATTGACCGCCACTTGCGCTGGTTCGAAGGGAGCCACCGGCAAGCCGGGACGAACGACTTTTACCGGGCCAGGGCGAAAGGCATCGCCAGGCGGGCCAAAGCCCAGATTAAACGCCTGGCGAGAATGAAAGAGTCCGCCATCGCCAGGCCCAAGGGAGAGATGACCGTCCGCCTTCCGAGCCTGGAGGAACAGGCCATCGGCCGCCGGGTCATCCTGGCCAAAGGTCTGACCTATTCCTTCGCAAAGGAGCTGTTCAAGCCCTCGGATTTTGCCGTCTTCCGCGGTGAGAAGGTAGGCATCGTTGGGCCGAACGGCTGCGGCAAGACGACCCTGCTGCGGCTGATCAAAGGCGATCTTGAGGCCCAGGGGCATCTGTGGGTCACCCCGGGAGCAAGAATCGCTTGTTTGGACCAGGAACTGGAAGCACTGGATTATCAGGCTCCAGTGTTGGACGAAGTGATGAAGGTTGTCCGGCAGCCCTCGGCCGAGTCCATCACATTGGTCCGGACGCTCTTGAAGCATCTTCGCCTTGCGGCAGATGATGCCGCCAAACCCATCGGCGCCCTGAGCATTGGCCAGCGACGCTGCATCGCGTTAGTGAAGTTGGTTCTGTCCGATTTTAACTTGCTCTTGCTTGATGAGCCGATGAATCATCTTGACATTGCCCTGCGGGAGAAGCTGGTGGAAGTTCTGCAGGCCTATCATGGGACCGTGCTGTTGGCATCCCATGATCAGCATCTCCTGGCGAAGCTTTGCACCAAGATCTTGTCCTTTGAAGAGCATATAATCGTCAGCTATGCCGGTTATGCTGAATACGAGGCAGGGGGGCAACTGGCCGGTGGAGCCGATGAGCGGCTGCTCCTCGAGGCAAGGATGGCCCGGTTGACTTCTGAGCTTTGCACTATGAACAAAGACGATCCCGGCTATGAGGAGAAGGAGCAGGAGTTCTTTGCCGCGGCCCGGAAGCTCCGCTCCCTCAAGGAATGAAGTAAAAATCGTTGCCCAACCCTGTCCCCTAAGGTATAATAAAACGGTAGCGATTAGACTTGGGAAAGAGGTGACGCAAGTGAAGAAGGACATCCATCCAAAGATGGTCAAGGCTACGGTCACCTGTGCCTGCGGGGAAAGTTTTGAAACCCTGTCTACCAAAGAGCGGCTGCGGGTTGAAATTTGCTCCAAGTGCCATCCGTTTTACACTGGGGAAAGACAACGACTAGTGGACTCGGGAGGCCGTGTGGAAAGGTTCCGCCGCAAGTATGGGCTCACCGAATCCTAACATAGATGGGATGGCCGACTTAGAAGGCAGGCGCAAGCCTGCTTTTCTAGCTTCAGGAGGGAATCGAATGCCATCGATCGGAGGCATCCCCCTGCGGGGGCCCGTTGTCCTGGCCCCCATGGCGGGAATCACCAACTCGCCTTTCCGCCGGTTGGCTGTGGAGTGGGGGGCCGGGTTGGTGTACACGGAAATGGTCAGCGCCAAAGGCCTTGTCCATGGCAGCGCCCGCACGGAAGAACTCCTCAGCTTCAGCGAGGCAGAGCGGCCCATCGCCTGCCAACTTTTCGGCTCTGACCCCAAGTCCATGGCTAAGGCTGCCACTATCATCGCCGACTATTCTCCCGATCTGATCGATATTAACATGGGATGCCCAACACCAAAGATTGTGCGCAATGGAGATGGAGCCGCCCTCCTTAGAACGCCGTCCCTGGCCTTTGAAGTCATCCAAGCCGTGGTGGAGGCTGCAACCGTTCCGGTCACGGTCAAGATTCGCAGCGGGTGGGATGAAGACAGCATCAACGCCGTCGAAACAGCCCTTTTGGCCCAAAGGGCCGGTGCCGCTGCCATCGCGGTCCACGGCCGCACCAGGGACCAATTCTATTCGGGGGATGCAGACTGGGAAGTCATTCGGCAAGTCAAAGATGCCCTGACCATCCCCGTCATCGGCAACGGCGATGTTAAGTCCCCCTCAGATGCCCGCGACATGTTCCAAGCCACAGGCTGCGACCTGGTGATGATCGGCAGAGGCTCCTTGGGCAATCCTTGGATCTTCTCCCAAGCAGTGGAAGTCCTAAATGGCAAAGAGCCCTTTGCAGTCACCCCAGCCCAGCGGGTGGATATGCTCCTTCGCCATTTGGACATGCTGCAAGTACTCAAAGGCCCCAGATTGACCCTGGGGGAGAGCCGCCGTTATGTAGGCTGGTATCTCAAGGGGCTGCCCAAGGCGGGTCTGATCAGACAAAAAGTTGCCAGAGCCGAAACATTGTCGGAGGTAAAAAATATCCTTCAGGACTATTTGTCCGATTGAGCCGGCAGGAACAAGGCTCCTTTTCTCGTAGTACAGGGGGGAGCCCATTCGATTCATAGAGAGGAGATTTGTCGTGAGGATTTCTGCCGATGAACTAAGGAAGCTATCCATAGACATCTTTACCAGGGCCGGTGTTCCAAAGCCAGCCGCGGTGAGGGTTTCGGAACATTTGGTCAGTTCTAATCTCGCGGGGGTGGACTCCCACGGAGCAATCCGCATCCCCCAGTATGTCCAACGGATCCGCGATGGTGAAATCGATCCTTCCGCCCAATCGGAAATCGTCAACGAAACGCCATCGACGGCTCTGATCGACGGCCATTGGGCCTTTGGTCAGGTGGTGGCCTTCGACGCGGTCCAGTTGGCCATTGACAAGGCAAAGGCCCAGGGGATCAGCATTGTTTCGGTGCGCAACTCCACCCATATAGGGCGATTGGGCGAATACGCCGAAATAATGGCCAACGATGGCCTCATCGGGTTCATCGCCGTCAATGGTCAAGGCGCCGGCCAGTTCGTCGCCCCCTCTGGCGCCCGGGAGCGCCGTCTGTCCGTCAACCCTATGGCCTGGGGCATCCCAACAGGAAGGCCTGATGAGCCCTTTGTCCTCGATATTTCCACCGCGGCGGTGGCAGAGGGGAAAATCCGGGTCAAACGCAATCGGGGCGAAGCTATTCCCGAAGGATGGGTCATCGATGCCGAGGGCAAACCAACCACCAACCCGGCTGACCTTTACGGTCCACCGGAAGGCTGTCTGCTGCCCATGGGAGGCCATAAGGGCTATGGTCTCAGTCTTGTCGTAGACATGCTGGCCGGAGGCCTAAGCGGCGGCGGCTGCAGCCGACCCAACGTAAAGCGCTTCGGCAATGCCATCGTCATCATTGCCGTCGACCCGAGCTTCATCAGACCGGGCCAAGAGGTTGCCGAAGCAGTCGGCAGTCTGATCGATTACGTGAAATCGGCCCAGCCCGCCAAGGAAGGGGCCAAGGTGATGGTCCCCAACGAAATCGAGCTGCAAACCCGCCGACAACGCCTGGCGGAAGGCATCGAGATTGAAGACGAAACCTGGAATTCAATCGCGGCTACTGCAAGGGAGCTGGGTATTGAGCTTTAAGACAGGGGCCCTGCCGACGGCAGGGCCCTTTTTTCGTTAGGAGGCTCCAGTAAGCACATCCAACACGCAGCTGTCCGTTTGGTTCATGGACTGGGAAATCCGGCCCACATTGCGGATGGTCCGCTCGGGAGAAGCATCCACAACCCCGTTGCCTGCGGGGACAACCAAACCCCTAAGGGCCAGCAGAGCACACTGGGCCGCGGCGCTGGCTGAGGTTGCCAGCTTCAACGCACAGCCCACCTTAGCCCCATCACAAAGAATCCCCAAGGCATTGGCCGCCATATTGTTGATTGCTCCCCCGATGACCTTGGCATCGCCGCCGAGATAATAGGCCATGCCGGCGGCGGCGCCCGTTCCCGCCTTCACTACGCATCCGCAGACCGGCGTCAAATACCCAGTATAGTAG
>JAAZLZ010000130.1 GCA_012799075.1 Bacillota bacterium | reverse complement strand
CTCGATGGCCCGGCGGATATCAAGGGGCAAGTCCGCCTGGAGCAGACGCAAAAGCTCACCCTTCACGCTTGCCCGGGGAGAGGGCTCAAGGAGCTGCCGTTCGTGGTCCACCCCCAGGGAGCGAAGCAGATCCTTTAGGGCCTGTCCGGAAAGGACGATTGGATCTGGGGTGCCCAAAGCCGTCTTGTCCCCATGGTTCGAAGGCGTTGGCTCGGGGGTTGGAATCTCCTCCTGGGGCGTATCTAAGGAATCAGCCTGATCTGGTCCATCCTGGCTTTCCTCCAAGACCGATGCTACAGCTTCCGTCAGGATGGGATCTAACCCTTGGGACAAGATGGGCCTTAGTTTAACCAGGAGGGGCTCCTTAAGATCCATGGGCAGTCTTTCCAAGCGCTCAACCAGGTCAACTAGGCAAGCGGTTAGGCTTGGCCGGGGATGATAGTAGCTGGCTAGGGCCTTGATGGTCGTAGGATTTACGGGCAGTTCCTCCCGGAGAAGGTGCAAGAGGGCAGGAACCTGTCCGGGAACATCGGAGCTTTGGGGCAGATGCCGGATGAGCCTTTGGGTCAAGGGGCCATCGGGGGGCACATCCTGCTGGATGAGGGAAGTTAAGACCTCTTGGGCCCTCTCCGTCAGGCCCTCCCAAGGGAGGGGATCGGGAAGGGGCTTAGCAGCTTCCTGTTCCCTGGCAACAATTTGTAGGGTTACCTGCTCCGGTGATTCCTTGACCCGAAGGAGCAAAGTCTCCCCCAGGGTCAGATCGGTTTGGGTCCGGCAGCTCAACTTTCCGCCGGGGAGCTGGAGCAAGACCTCTTCCCCTGCGACTTTGAGGACCGTTGCTAAAATGATCGACTTTTCCCCGAGCTCTCCTTGAAAAAAGGGAATGCCGTTAATGGCCAGATCCATATCGATCCCCCCGGCTGGGTTTTCGGCGGCCTCCTTGGAGTCTCCTGCCAATTCCTTGGAGCGGCGGACAGGAAGGTTCTACTCTCCCCGGCGGGGTACTTGGTGAAAGCGGCGCAGCCTGTATAAGATCACAAGTAAGCCGGCCACAGTCCCCAGGGTGAAGGCAACCAGAAGCTCTAGCACCGCGAGTAGGACGGCAACGGGGGAATCACCGGGGGGAATGAGAACCAAACGGATCAGGTAGGCTGGCAGAACCACCCCCCGGGCGACCTTGACGCAGTTGCGCTGGGCGATCCAGCTCGCGGCCAAGGACGCGGCAAAGAGGAACAGGTAGTTGATGAGGGGGACAGCCTCCCAACCCATTGCCAGGGCCATGAGGGCAGTCATGCCCCACAGGCCTAACCCCGCAGCCACTGCTGTCAGCTCCCGCTTGGTCATGATAACCCTCCTTCTTTTGAAAGATATGCGCCATCGGGGCCCTTCCATCCTTCTTTTTCCGGGGCCCCCAGTCTATTTTTCCCCTAATTGGGCAGGAAGGAATGCTTAGTCGAGGAACGAATTTAAGGTTAATTAAGGAAAGGTAGGGATTATCGATGATGGATTCTGGGCGGGTTTTGCCGTGAGCGGCATGGGACCTTGGGCTATTTTTGCGACTGCTTTCACCGTGGGGCTTTCCGGGGCGATGATGCCAGGACCCTTGCTGACCATGGCCATTGGGGAAAGCGGACGGCTTGGCTTTTGGGCAGGGCCCCTCCTTGTCCTTGGCCATGGTCTGTTGGAGCTTGCCTTGGTGATTGGCCTGTTGTTCGGTCTAGGGGGGTTTTTGGCTAAGACCAGCGTTGCCGGTTTAATCGGCCTGGTGGGTGGAGCTTTTTTGCTTTGGATGGGCAGAGAGCTTTGGCTTGGGGCCAGGACGCAGGTCCTGGACCTTGATGGGGGCTCTACCCCCGCCAAGGGAGGACCAATCCTGGCCGGGATCACCATCAGCGCGTCTAACCCTTATTGGCTCATGTGGTGGGCCACCATCGGGGCCGCTTATGTGAATATGGCGCTCCAGCATGGAACCAAGGGCGTGGCTTTATTTCTTGGGGGCCACCTCCTGGCGGATCTTGCTTGGTACAGTCTGATTGCCGCCGCGGCAACCGCCGGCAAAAGCTTCATGAGTCCCAGGCTCTACCAAGGCATCCTGGGCCTTTGCGGGCTTTTCCTCATGGCCCTGGCTGCCTATTTCATCTACTCAGGGTTTGCCTTCTTAAGGGGTGCCTCCAGTCTGGCCTTAGCCCTGTAGTAATCCTCAAGGGTATTCATGTTGAAGAAGACCTCGTGGGGGAATGGGGTGAGCTTCTCCGCGGGTATGGTCAAGTGGGGCACCTGCTCAGTCAGGACGGCAATCCGTCTTTCCCCGGCTTCAAGGCAAGCCTCGATTTGGGGAAGACAGGTCCTTGGATACAAAGCATGGAGATGCTCAGGATAACCCCTCCAGTAGGGGATCACCATCTGATGGTGATCCCCTAGGCTCGCCAGCCGATGAAGGGCGCGGGTCTCGATAAAAGGCATGTCAGCCGCCACCACCACGGCCCGGGGCCTAGTTATGGCCAGGAGTCCGGCATGGATGCCCCCTAAGGGCCCCATATCCGGGATGACATCCCGAATCATCGGCAGGCCCAGCCAATCATACGCGGCGGGTTTGTTAGTCACCACGACCACTTCGGCAAAGGCTTCTTTGAGGGCCCCGACCACCCGGCTGATGATGGGCTGGCCGCCTAGTTCCAGCAGGGGTTTTTCCCGACCCATCCGCCGACTTTTGCCCCCAGCCAAGATAATGCCGGCCACATCGGGAATTCTGTCCACCTTGGTCCCTCCTACTTTAGCTGGTCCGCTCCCAGGCAATCACTTCTTCAAGGCAAGAGGCCAGGTTGCGATAAAAGGGCGTGCGCCCATGCTGCTGGAACTTCTTGGCAAAGCTGGTGGCAAAGTCAAGCAAATGTTCATCTAAGAGCTCCCTTTGCAGTTCGACCGCCTTGGCCACTAGCCCATCGTCGGCCTTCTGGAGACCTTCGATGTGCTGGAAGCAAAGGTAAGACATGAACTCCAGCTCAACGGCAATATGATCTGGAGGGAGATCGAACTTCTCCTCCGCTTGAAGCCCCGCTTCATAGTAAAGCCGAGCTACTTCAAAGGTCGAATCCTGGAGGAGTTTGCCTTCTTTGTAGACCGATTCAAAGAGGGGCACCAGGCGGGGTCGGGAGGCAAAGCAGGCCCGGGTGTAATCCTTCTCCAGCTCCAGAAGGAGGACCTTAGGGTCGCTGAATATGTCAATGAAGTCCTCCATGGCCTGGAGGTTCCCCGCCAGGGTGCCTTCACCCATGAGTCCAGCGGCTTGCTCCAGCCGCCAGAGGAAGCGCTCTTCCGGTTTGGGTGCGGTGAGGCTTTCCACAAGCTCCCCATCGGGATATTCAAAACCCTTGGCCAGTAGATCATAGAGAACGGACTTTAGGTATAGCTCTTCAACTAGCACCAAGTGTCCCATCCTTTCGCGTGGTGATGGGGCGGCCAGCCCTAAGGCTGGCCGCTTGGATCGATTGTTATTCCTTAGGGTCGATCAGGGACGCTAGGACTCCTCCTAGGAACGTTCTTCCCTTTCCGGAGACAACCGGTGCCTTGGGATAGCCTAGGGAGGTAGGCTCTTTGGTGGTGAGGACCATCAGGTTGGTCCCGATGCCGTAGAGGAAGAGTCCTTCTTCCGCTGCGATCTTTTCCGCCTTGGCCCTGATGGCCTTTGCTTCGCCAAACTCCAGGGCATCGGTGGGACATGCCTCAACGCAGGCGGGGATTTGTCCTTGCACCACCCGATGGGCGCACATGCTGCACTTGACGATGCCTTCACCTGCTTCATCATACTGGGGTACTTTGTATGGGCAGGCCAGAACACAGCTTTGACACACGATGCAGATATCCGGTTCGTGAAGGACCGCCCCGTAGTCCGACCGGCTCATCGCGCCAGTGGTGCATACCGCGGCACAGACCGGATCTTCACAATGCATGCACCGGTGATGGTATTTGCCTGGCTCTTCTCCCTTCTCCAGGAAGGCCATGGTCCGGTGCAGACCCCGGGAAGCCTCTTCATGGAGCCTGTTTTCCTGAACGCATTTATAGAAGCACGTATTGCACCCGATGCAGTACCGATCATCAACAAGGATTGCATACTTAGCCATTTAATTCACCCCTAACCCTTGCGGATTCTGACGTAGACATCTTCGACCCAGCCCATCCCGGTCGGGTCATGCTTCTTGACGATGGCCGGGTCCTTCTGGGGAATCAAATCGCCATCCCGGTAGCCGAAGTTCTGGGCCACCCGCAGATGCTTGGTCCGATACCCCATGCCGTGGAACAGCAGGACGCAGTCCGTCCGGCCGACCCGCTTCGATAGGTGGACTTTAGCCCTCACCGGACGAGGCTCTTTGGTCATGTAGCGGGGGTTGGTCTCCAAGACGACCAAATCCCCTTCACTGAGGCCAAGCTCTCTGCCCGCATCGGGGTGAATCCACACGCAATCGATGTAGTTTTGCTGAGCCAAGGGCTTTAAGGCCGGGTTATTGAGGAAGTTGGGGTCTGCGTGGATGTACCACGGCGCCCTGGTGATGATGGTGGAGAATTTGTATTCCCCTTCCGGCTTCGTCCACCTGGGGGCCCAGCGAGGCAGGGCCTCGTGTCCCACATCGATGAAGTCCTCAACATACAGCCGGATGCGCCCATTGGGCCGACCGTAGCCGATCTCCCGCAGGGTCTTGCCGTCCTCATAGGGGCTGTCATCGACCCAGAAGCCGCCCTTCTCCATGAAATCACCCATGCTGGCGGCGATCCCCTGTTCCTTCAGGGCCCGTTCGCCAAGGTTCGTCGGGATGGTCTTGCTTGGGTCGCCGCTTCCGTCGGTTGTCCAGTACTCTGGAGCCATGGCCATTCCGATCCTCATGGCGATGGCGCCCCAACCGATGCAGTCCCCCGGTGATTTTTGCACCGGCAGTCCACCCACATAGCAAGGATGTTTGGGGTAATATTGTCTTACGTCCAGCTTGGATTCTTCAAACTGGTGGCCTCCGGGAAGGACGTAGTCACACCAGTAGGCAACGTCAGTCATGTACATGTTCCAGTCAACAACCAGCTCCATCTTCTCTAGGGCCTTTTCCACCATCTGGGGCTGGATCAGGGAATACAGTCCCCGGTAGGGGCTGCGGAAGAAGACGGCTTTGACAACGTCCGTTTCATAGAGCCCATAGCCTAAGATCCCGTAGTGACCCGGGGCGGAGAAGTCCTTCTCCCGGTAGATCTTCTCGGAGATGGGGAATTCATGACGGAAGTCCGGACTCCAGGTGGGCTGCTCGGGGAAGTCCTTGACCGGCGGTGAGACCTCTTCCAACCAGGGGATCTTGACCCCGTTGAGAAGGAGTACTCCCCCCTCCCGGTCGATCGCGCCCAATAGCACCTGGAGGATGTTGATGGCATGTCTGAGCCGCCAGCTGTTGGCGTAGTTAGGCCCAGCCGCGTCCCTCTTCAGGCAGGGGATGCAGACCTGGGGAGCAGCCTTGGCGAACTCCCGGGCGATCCGGGCGATGTCCCTCGCCGATACATCGCTCATGGACGATGCCCACTGGGGAGTGTAGTCCTTGACCGTCTCCTTGATTACCTGGAGGACGGGTTTGGCAGAAACCTCCCTGCCATCTAGCTCAAAGGTATAGGGACCGCCGTCGAGGGCTGGCGCCCGGCATTCATCAAGGGTCTCGATCCGGCCGCTCTCCTTCGACCATGCATACCACTTGCCATCTTGGGAAGCGATGTGCCGTCCTGTTTTTTCGTCGATCAAGACAGCAGCATCACTGTACTTTCGCAAGTAGTCTTCATTGTACAATCCCTCGTCCAAGACTATCTTGAGCATTGCCAAGAGGACCGCCAGGTCCGTTCCCGGTTTGATGGGGTGCCATTCATCGGCGATGTCGTCGGCCATCGGCGTCTTGACCGGGTTGAAGGCCACAATCTTGGCGCCGTTGCGCTTTCCTTCCGCGATGTGGTTCAAAATTCCCGCCTTGCCGCTCT
>JAAZLZ010000129.1 GCA_012799075.1 Bacillota bacterium | reverse complement strand
GCTAAAAGGATAGCAAAGCTCACCTTCCATGGTCGCCTGCCCTTTTAGTGAACGCGGGCATAAATCGGCTATTGCATAGTGCCTCCCTTTGACTTAATATCAGGGCACAGGTCTAGGCAAGGGGGGTGAAGAAATGCTGAAGGAATTTAAGAAGTTCGCCATGAAGGGGAATGTGATTGATCTAGCAGTCGGAATCATCATTGGCGGCGCCTTTGGAAAGATCGTGTCTTCCCTGGTGAACGACATCATCATGCCGTTGTTTGGGCTGTTGCTCGGCAAGATCGATTTCTCCAACTTGAGCTACAATGTGATGAATGGAGAAGCAGTCATGTTGTCAATTCCATACGGACAATTCATCCAGAATGTCGTCGACTTCCTGATTATCTCCTTTTCCATTTTTGTCATCATCAGATTCATCAATTCCCTACAGAGAGAAGAGGAGGAAGCAGAGAAGAAGGAAGAACCCAAACCATCCACTAGCGAAGTCCTTCTGCTTGAAATCCGCGACCTGCTAAAAGCGAATCTGGACCAAGAGTGAAACTAGAGGCCCCCCGGCAGGCGGCCGGGGGGCGATTTGCTACTCGAACTGGACGGCCGCCCCGACGGTCCCCGGACCGGTATGCACGCCGATCACAGGCCCCACCTGGGTAAACAAGCCGGTTTTGATCTGGAGGGCGCTTTCCAGGGCTTCTTGAAGATATTTGCCAGCCTGCAGTCCGGCACCATGGCCGACTACCAAATGGACCTTCTTTCTGCCTTCGGCCAACTTATCAACAGCGGAAACGATGAGATCGAGGGCCTTTTTTTGACTGCGGGCGTTCCCATAGGTTTGATACACCCCGTCATCTCCTACTCTAACAACGGGCTTGATATTCAGCACCGAACCCAGAAAGCCCTGAACTCGGCCGATGCGCCCGCCCTTTTGCAGGTACTCAAGGGTATTTAGGGTAAAAAGGGTTTCGATATTCTGTCTCACCTTAGACAAACCGCCCATGATTTGGACCGAATCCATGCCCTCCTGGATCCGCCGGGCGATGTCGACCACCATGAGGCCAAAGCCCAGACTGATGGTTTTGGAATCGACGATATGAACTTTGGCCTTCAGCCTCTCTTTGGCGATGTTGGCCGCGTTGAGCGTACCGCTGAGGGCCGATGACAAATGGACCGAGATGATCTCCTGGTAATCCTGCAGGAGCTCCTCATAAAGGCTCATGAACTCCTCCGGCGATGGCTGGGAGGTCCTAGGAAGCTCATCTGCCTCTTCCAAGCGCCGGTAAAACTCTTCACTGGTAATCTCATGGTCGAGGTATTCCTCACTGCCAAATCTTACTTTGAGGGGAATAACATGGATATCCCATTCTTTTCTGACGTCCTCCGGCAAGTCAGCTGTGCTGTCGGCTACCAGGGCGATTTTTGCCACTATAAGACCCTCCATCTCTACAGCCAATCAATCCGCTTTGAAGCGGTGGCATTCGGATTATCGATAAGTCCGCGGATATGTATGCCCGCGGGGCCTTGTGGTGACCATTTCAGGCAGGGATTAACCACCTCATCTTATCTTACCCTAGAACACCGCCTTTGGCGAGGACTTTTCCATTAAATGCCGATACTTCTTCGAGGCCGGCGGAAAGCGATGGAGAATTGGCAGTGCCTAGAATGGCAAGAGGAGTGTGATGCCGGTCCTATGCCGGGTGGATAAAAAAAGATGAGGAGCTTTCGCTCCTCATAGCAAATCTCTGTTAAGGTCTATTCCGGCTCGATGAGGCCATAGTTGCCATCTTTACGCCGGTAGACCACGTTGACTTCCTGGGTGGCCGCATTGTTGAATACGAAGAAGCTGTGACCTAACAGTTCCATTTGCATGACAGCTTCATCGGCAGACATGGGCTTGAGGGCAAACCGCTTCGTCCGCACAATCCGAGGGGCATCTACGTCTTTCTCCTCCTGAACGGTGATGAGTTCGCCAAGCTTTGGCCCTTGGAAGCGGCTCAAGTACTTGGTCTTGAACTTGCGCACCTGCCTTTCCACCTTCTCAACGGCTCCGTCAATGGATGCATACATATCTTCCGTCTGTTCTTCTCCCCGCATCAGCAAACCGTTTACTTGTAAGGTGATCTCCACAATATCGAGTTCCCGTTCAACCCTCATCATCACCTCACAGGAGACTTCCGGACCATCTTCGAAGAACTTCTCCAGCTTACTCGTCTTTTTGGTTGCGTAATTACGCAAGGCCGGAGTAATCTCGATGTTCTTGCCTTTGACTATTGTCCGCATGTCAAACCCCCTCCTGTGATAACAGTTAGGTGTATTTATATATTCCCCCAAACCTGGGGAAATCCTTCATCGGCAGGAATACGACCGTTCCTTCGTGAATCCCCTTCTTAGATCAAAAGTAATGAAGGGAAGTGCTCTACTTGAGTGACAACATTGGACGCTTGATCAAAGAGGTCGAAAGGATCTATGATTCCGAGCGCAACCAAGAAACCTTGCGCTACTGGCAGGGAATCGCCGACTTCCGGGGCAAGTTCCGGGGCTTCCCGACAGACCGCCGGAATATCGACGGCAAGATCCCTTTCATCGCGGATTTCATGCCGCCCCTTTGGTCAAGGATTTTCGGATACAACGTCCAGGAGTATTACACAGACCCGGAAACCTTCCTGAAGAACTACCTCAAGCAGCAGATCTACCAGTTTGAGGAGCTCCAGGACGATACCCCGATTCTAAAGGCCGTCCCCATTTACATGGGCACAGGTTTTGAATCGGGACTTTATGGTGCGGTGACCCTCTACAGCGACACCAAAGATCCGTGGGTTGCTCGGGAGCGCGTCCTGAAGGACACCAAAGATCTGGCCAAGCTGGAGCCAGCTGACTTCTATAAAACAGGCCAAATGCCCCTGGTGCACAGGTTCTATGAGACATTGACCAAGCTCCTGCCCGATGATTTCCAGGTGATCTTTCCCGAGCTCGGGAGGGGACCCTTTGGCGTGG
>JAAZLZ010000128.1 GCA_012799075.1 Bacillota bacterium | reverse complement strand
TAAAGTCACGAAAAGCGACCTTGAAACTCGACCTGTTTACCTTTCGCGAAACGACCACATCCAGGCGCATTTCCTTATCTGTTTCGTTGCGCTCATCATTGCCCGCTTGCTGGAGCTGCGCCTAGGCAACAAATACTCAATCCCAAAAATGGTGGAAAGTCTTAACAAGGCATCGGGGAGTCTTCTTGAAAAAAACTGGTACATCTTCGACTATGCCGATGAAATCACCGAAGCGATCACCGAAATCCTCGGCGTTGATCTAAGCCGCAAGTACCTCAAATTAGGGGACATTAAAAAAATGTTGGGGGCTACAAAAAAGGCCTGATTTGGCAACAATGTTTTGTAACACTAAGATGCCGCCTAACCCTTACTACATGGGGCTTTGGCGGCATTTGTCATCGGTTTAACTGCAAAAGTCAGGATATCTTAGCACGAAGGACAGCCAACGTCAAGTCAAAGGGGCGCACTGCCAAAGGGCATGGCGCCCTTCCTCAAAAGGCAAAGCCAGTCCCCAGATAGATTCGCCAGGGATCTTCCTCGTTGTCTAGGGCCCGGCCCAGTCCCACCCGCCATTGGCTCGGGAATTGATTGTACCATACCTGCCGAATCACCATTTCCACGCCCAGGGACCTTTTCCAGGCGGGCTCCTCCTCTTGATTCCACGCGGCCCCGGCTTCGCCGAAGAAAACCAGGGTGACCCGGTCCCAAATACCCCGGTGGATCTCCCATAGGAGCTGGCGGCATTCCAGGCTGGCCCGCAGCACCATCTCCCCTGAAGCGAAATCTCCCGGGTAGGCCCTTAGAGAATAATCCCTCATGTCTCCCATCCCAGGCCCCCCCAGGGAAAAAAAGTCTTCTTCACCGGCCAAGGCCCCTCCGATCCGCAGGGCCAGATCGGGACCCCCGGATAGATCGAGAACCCAATTGCCCTCTCCAGCCCCAAAGAAGACATCCCCATCCTCCACGGCCTTTCCTCCATAGAGCCGGGAAGATTGCTCCAAGATCCAGCTCTGCCCACCGGTGAGGGACGAGCTTTCAACTCCCCCCAGGAACAAGGATGCCCTTTTGGGCTCAATATCAGCAATTTCCCACAGGAACCTGCCTCCAACCAAGAGACTTTGGCGAACCAAGGGCTCCACCACCAGGGGAATCTCCAGGTCCACCCGGAATTCCCGCTCCCGGGGGGCATCCCTTTCCTGGGAAGAGTAGCCGTCGTTTAGGGCTAGGCCCAATGTGGGGCTTCCTTCCGACCCGAAATTGCGGATATACTGGAAGGAGTAGCCAACGGGGGCATCGCCAAATCCAATCCGCCAGCTTAGAGCATAATGCTGCCGGTACAAAGGATCGGAGGCCGCGGTGCTAAGGCCCACCTGGGTCCCCCCAGGGGCATCAACAAAAGTCGGCCACCAGAAAGGAGGCATCATCCACCGCCACGGTTTGTAAGGCACTGCCGTCAACTGGGGGGGATCCCCCTCAGGGCCCAATGCTCTGCCTTGGCCTGTCTGCCGAAGGGGCAGTGAACCTGCTTTGCGGCCTGGGACCGGATCTAACTTGTAAAGGTCATAACCCCCCGCATGATAGCCCCGATAATAGACCTGGCCGGAGGGGAACAAAGCCGCCTCAAAGGCGCCAGCCAAAGTGTTTGTCAGCTGGAGAAGTTCTCCTGTGGCAAGGTCCAGGGCGTAAAGATTGAAGACTCCATCCCGGTCGGAGCTGAATAGGATCTCCTCCCCTGACCAAGTGGGGCTCAGACAGGGGCGGCCATCGCTGAAGAGATGCCAGCTTCCCCCAGGGACATCGATAACTAGGATGCCGCCGCCATCGGGCGTCCAGACCCCAACGACCAGCCCAGCCCCCGTTGGACTCCAGTCTAATCCGGAGAACACGTGGTCCCTTCTTCCCTGGAAGACTACTTCCTGTTCTTTGGTCGCCAGGTCCATGACTACAATCGAGGGGCCCTCACCCGGCGCATAACTGATAAAGGCCAGTTTATCTCCGTGCCAAGCCGGGTCGTCGGCCCTTGCGCCCCAAGTCAGACGGGTTGTCTTTCCTGACAGGGCATCGCAGGTGTAAATATCGGTAATCAGCCGGCCTTCGTGGCGGTTGAACTTGGCAAAGGCCACCTGACGGCCATCGGGGCTCCAGCAGACCCCAGACCCCATTCCTTTGACCAGAAGCTGCTCCTTTTTGTCCCCCTTGATCCAAAGGCCCGGGACGCTATTGCCGCCACTGGCGAAGAAGGCAACTTGCCCCTTGGGGGACACGGCCGGCCCGCCCAGGCGGAAGCCCCGCTGGGTGATCTGCTCTCCTTCAACTAACCCTTGTCTTTTGATCCCTTCCGCTTGGATAAACATCTTTTCTTTCAGCCAAGCTTGCCAGTCCTGCCATAAATGGCCAAGTTCAACGCCCAGGCAGTCCTCCATCACCCCATCAAAGCCTAAGAGAGGGGTTTCACTGAAGGCCCTGCTTAGCTCCCAAAGGGCATCTTCCCCGAAGGCTTCCGCTATGTAGGTGACAAGGGAAACCCCGTAAATGTAGGCAGCTTGGGTCCCCGGCCAGCTTTCCAGGAAGTACTGGCTGCTGACCTCGTCGATGGTGTAGAATTCATCGTTCAGGACTGCCGTTCGCAGGTACATGTCGTAGACCGCGCTGCGGCCTCGGCCAGCGTGGGTGAGGCGGGTCTCATAGTAGACGGCCAACCCTTCAATGAACCAAAAGGGAAGGAGCATGTTGGGGCTGGTAAGCACTGGCACCTTGCCGAAGGCGGGGTAGACAGATTCTGCTTG